>JADZFV010000510.1 GCA_020854255.1 Candidatus Melainabacteria bacterium
ATTGAAGAGTCTGATGGTTCCAATTTGTACTCATATGTACATAACAATCCAACGAATGCAGTAGATCCTAAAGGCACTTTTGTGATTGTACTTGCGGGTGGATTAATCCTCTCAGGAGGGGAAGCGGCAGCTCTCGGAGCGCTTGCGGCCGGGACATTAGCTCTCCAAGGCTGGGGAAAGCATGGCGGTGCTTTGATGTCGAGGATGTGGGATCTCTACAAAGAGATCTGTATTGACATTGCACTAGATAGGTATGCGATCCCCCAAAATTAGGAACCGCTGTTTATGCCAAGACTCACGAAAAAATTCATCGAAAACGAAATCCGACCTCCGAGCCGCGGACAAGTGTTCTATCGTGACGATCTTTTGAATGGTTTTGCGCTTAGAGTCACTCACGGATCTATGTCCTACGTTGTGGAATGCCGCATCAATGGTATCAACCGCAGAGTGACTATCGGCCCTCATGGGCCGCTGACACCGGAAGTTGCCAGACGAGAAGCGCAGAAGTTGCTGGCCAGTATGAAAACCGGTCACGATCCAAAAGTTGAGGAAATGAAAAACAAAATTGCAACAGTAACGCTAGCGGAAGTTTTTCAACATTACCTCGCTACTCGAACTTTGCGTCCGAACTCAATCAGGAGTTTCAAGCACGTTCTGAAAAGATGCCTGGGCGATTGGTTAGACAAACCCATTGCGTGCATAACAAAGGAGATGATTATCGCAAGACATCGAGAATTGACCAAGCCGACTAGACAGAAAACATCAGGTCGAGCGCAGGCGAACTTAGCGATGGAAATTCTCGGAATACTTCTAAACTTTGCGGCCAACACATACGAAATCGATGGTAAGCCCGTGATTCAGAACAATCCAGTAAGAGCATTGTCTCAAATCAGGGCGTGGCATCGCATCCCTCGGCGGCAGACTTTGATACCCGATCAAAAGTTGGCGCGCTGGTATCAAGCGGTTCGCTCGCTCCGGAGTAAGGTCGTTCGTGATTACATATTACTGCTACTCTTCACTGGACTCAGAAGAAACGAAGCGGCGACATTGCGCTGGAGTGACATCGATATGGAGTCACGAGTACTGACGATCAAAGCTGAGGTTGCGAAAAACCAAAGAGAGCACCGTTTGCCGCTCAGCGACTTTCTATTCCAGCTTTTAGCGGTGCGCAAGCAGGCAGCTGCGAATTCCGAGTATGTTTTTCCTGCACTCGGCGGAAGAGGACATTTGAAGCATCCAAGTTATGCAGTGTGGTTGGTGACCCAGCGCTGCGAATACCGATTTACAATTCATGATCTGCGCAGAAATTTCCTCAGTGCGGCAGACATGTTGGGGGTGCCGCATTACGCTCTAAAGAAGTTAGCCAATCATGTTTCAGGCGCCGATGTGACATCCGGCTATATCGTGGTCGATGCGGAAAGACTGCGCATTTACTGTCCATGATTTCAGAGCACTTTCTGAAACTCACGGGCGCTTCAGTTGCCGATCTGCAAGAGACATAAGGTGCGATTATGGCAGCACACTAGCAATTGCACTCAAGATCTTGACAGGATATGGTGGATTCACCATAATGGGGATATGTCAACAAATCCAATTAAGCCAGTCCATTGGGTCGGATCGAGCTATAGAGATTTTCGCGACTTCCCTAACATGGTTCAGGACGTTATGGGTTTCGCTCTTTATCAAGCCCAGATCGGAAGAATGCATAACAACGCTAAACCGTTAAAGGGATTTGGAGGCGCCAGCGTTGTCGAAATAGTTGACGACCACCAGGGTGACACCTACCGCACTGTTTACACCGTCAAATTCGACAGTGCAGTCTATGTCTTGCACGCGTTTCAAAAGAAATCAAAGCACGGCATAAAAACACCGCAGGCAGAAATTGAACTGGTAAAGCGACGGCTGAAAGTAGCAGAAGATGATCATAAGGCACGTGCGGAGACAAGTAATGGCTAGAGAGAACAAAAATGATGACAGCATCCGGCATGGCAGCGGCAATGTATTTGCGGATCTGGGTTTTAGTGAGCCGGATACTCACTTGTTAAAAGCCCAGCTCGTAAACCGCATTGACGAGATAGTGACAGAGAGAAATCTGACGCAGGTGCAAGCGGCCCAGGCAATGGGAATAAGCCAGCCTGATGTCTCTCGTCTTCTGAAAGGGCAGTTTCGGGAAATTTCGCTTGAGCGGATCATGCGCTTATTGACGCGGCTCGGTTGTGATGTCGATATTGTTATTAAATTACCAGGACGCAAACGTGCGAACTCAATTATTCACTTAAAAGCAGCCGGCTCATGATCTGCGAACAACAGCCAGAACGAATCGTGAATTCACAGCTGTGGCATCACATGCAGTGGCAACCAGCGGGAGAGCAATTTAACTCCAACAAAATTGCGGCGCCTACACCTGGCCTACCTCCGCCCAGTGTCGCTGCTTCGGGCAAGTGCAAGTATGTAAAAATGCGCACGCAACGAGCTTTTCGTGCCTCCAGAAAACTTACGCGCCGACTGCATGAAGTTAAGATCGATTATGTGGGGATTAACAATTTTACGCAGTTTTCGTATGATGGACTGTGGCGGAATACGAAGATTGTTGAGACGACTTCTGGCTCTGTGACAAGTACAAAGCTTATGTGCTGGACATCAAATGACATTCGGCCGGTCGAAGAAAGGGACGCAACTGGAATTATCTCAAAATTATTCTACGTCTCAGGTCAAACGATTAGTGGAACAAACTACTATTTCGCCAGAAATCATCTGGGTTCGGTTACTGAAATGACGAACGAAAGCGGACTGCCGCAATCTCAATATGTCTATGACTCATTCGGAAGAGTCGTGAAACTTCAAGGAAGTCTCGATGGAGATGCTCAATATTGCGGTTATTACGTTCACCAGAGAAGTGGAATGAATTTGACACTAATGAGAGCTTACAGCGCTCAGATGGGACGATGGATAAACAGAGATCCAATTGAAGAAAGTGGTGGCGAAAATTTATACGCCTACGTTGAGAGTAATCCACTCTCAAATTTGGATCCCTCTGGCTTGGGCTGTGTAGAAGATTGCTTTTCTCATTTTTTTGGACTAGGGGCAATCGGTGCCAGTGCTATCGCGGCTGGACAACCAACAATCACGAAGCCATTTTCCCCAGGTGCGGCAACAACAGGAACATCGCTGGCATCGACTTTATTTGGGAATCTCGGAAAAACTGACATGAGCATTCCTTCCCCCACAGGTTTTCCTCCCACAATGCGAGGCACGCCATTTTTGGGTCGCGCCTTTGCTCGATATTTACCTTACATTGGCACAGGAGTAACAATCTTGAGTATTAAGGAGCTCATAGATTGCTTGAATAACTGCCCACCGCCTCCTGAACAAACAGGCGATTTTTATCCTCCACCGTATGATCCACCACCGCCGCCACCATCACCACCACCGCTTCCACCACCAAACAATCCAACAAAGCCACCTAAGTGTAAAATCTGGAGTAGACCTGGTTGGGGAACCGGGGGGACAAAACTCGCATGATCAGCGACAGCCGCGAAGAATTCATTCAAGCGTTAGAACAACGCCAGGTTACTCGCGAGGTAGCAGACTGGATTCATGAGCAGATGTTGACACGGTGGAGAGTGCACCCTTCGCTAAACCAGTCCAATATAATCGATCCTGATGACTGCTATGAGTTTATCGTCGAAGGAACTATCGAATTAGGATACTTTCGTCCTTCGCGTCTAGACATAGAAAAAGTATCAACTGGTCACGATTTTTCAAAGTTCGTGGAATTCGCTGAAGTAATTTCCGCTTTAATCCGGCAAGATCCTGAGGTCGGCACTGAGATCATTAGGGTAAACGAAAATAACTGTAGTGCTCAAACGAAAGAAATCTGGCAAAGCCTCGACCAGCTAAGCAGATATCAGTACAATGGGCAGTTCTTTCTTAAATGCTACTTTGACCGCCGTATTCTTTCTCAAGTGAAGACGCCAAGCACACTTGTTGAGAAGGTACAGAATTTTGCTGGAAAACATTTTTTGTGGCTAAACTCGATGGGATTTGAAAAATTCATCAAACAGCGTGGATATCTTTTTGAAGAGGCACCCAACTTTGAGGAATGTAAGGCTAGGGTAGGGAGCATATTAAAGATCAAGAAGAAAGCAGACGAAAATTTTGACAAGTTTGAGTCATGGCTCCTGATAACTGAAGTCAAATCAGAGCAAATACAATTTGTTGAATTCAAGCACTCTTGGAATAGTCCTTTCCGAGCAAGCTTAGCTGGCATAGAGAAATTTTTTTTTCGCGATTCAAACACTAAGCTTGAGGGTATTTGGAATCCTCCAAGCTGACGGTGCCCACCTCCCCACCCATGTGATAGTTGAAAGCAGGATAAGGCCGCAGGCGCCCGTTGCTGCAAAGCCTTATGCTGACTAGGTTTTACTGGGTCCCCAAAATTTTTCGCCGCGGTGCCCAAGGTGAGTTTGCCTGCGTGGGTGCCTTGTTTGTGGCA
>JADZFV010000511.1 GCA_020854255.1 Candidatus Melainabacteria bacterium
CCGATTTTATCGATGAGGGGCATTTGGAGCGGCACATAAAGCGTACCCGTGTATTTTATGCAAAACGCCGGGCCGCTCTCGTGCAGGCAGTCACAAGGCAATTTGGAAAACGCATTTACATATCACCTGTGACGGCCGGGATGCATTTACTGGTGCGATTTGGTGAAGGTTTTGAAGACGAGAGAGTATTGTCTGCGGCTCGTGATGCGCAAGTCTCCCTGGTTAGCACTGGGCATCACTATGTAACGCACCCACGCGCCGGTGAATACCTCATGGGCTTTGCCCATCTGCCGGAAGAAAACATTCACGAAACCGTGCAGAGATTTGCTAATAATCTAGGTTTGTAGATTTTTGTTGTAGATTTTTGTTGTTGTTGTTGTTGTGCCGCTTTGGTGATTTGAATTGGTGGTACCCGTGGTGTCACTGTTTTTTCATGTTGAGCCGAATTTTTGTAAGTCTGGCATCGTTTCATTTGCGAAAAAGCTTTCTCGGGGACAGCGAAAAACTCAAGTAATTCGCTGTCCCTGCCTGCAGCTAAACTGGGCGCCGATAAGGCTTTTGCGAGCCTGGTGATGTCAAGCTTGGATCGCTCAAAATCATTGTTGCCAGCCTGTGGGAGTTTCAGCTATTTCAGACACAGCGAAAAACTTGTGTTTTTCGCTGTGTCTGAAATAGCTCGGATTGAGACATTTGAAGCCGGAATTGTCTTGTCAAGTGAGTTTCGCCTATTGTCGCACAAGGGCTTTCGCGCGTGCAGTCCAAGCCGGGTTGTCATCTGGTCGCGCGGGCTAGCTAGTTCGTTAAGTCATTTCTTCTTGAGTTCTAAGCCAATCATCATTCATGTTCCTTGATCAAGCAGCCTGTTTTATTGAGTCTTATAGCTCTACTTTTTCCTCCAACTTTACCGGTGCCTAGAACAATTCAAAACTGAAACTCACCCCACCTCTTCCGCTTCCTGGGAGTAAGCGCGCTATGTTCGCGCAGGGAGTTCTCAGGCACTAATGAGTAGAAACACAGGAAGCGACAAATGGAGATTTTCCATGCAACGACCCAAAGTAGTCGTAGAAAATCCCGTTGCGGCACAGGGCGCGTCAAGGCGCACTCTCACCGTCGACAGGAATGATTTGGAATGGGCTGCCGGAGAGGGACTGATTTCTCAGCCTCAAGTCGGGCAGCTCTGGGATGCGCTTTTGAAGCGGCACGCTGAGCGTCCGCAGTTCGACCTCGCGCATCTCTTCTGGTACGCCGGCGCAGTGCTGGTGCTCATCGCCATGAGCTGGTTCGGTATCGAGATGGGAACGCGCTACGGCGCTCCTGCCGTTCTCGCTACCTCGGTCGTCTACTCGGCGGCTTTCCTCGCCGGAGGCGCTCGCCTCTGGGGGCAGAATCTCAAAGTGCCGGGCGGATTGCTCGTCACCTTGGCAGTGACAATGGTGCCTGTAGCCGTAGGCTCGCTTGCCGAGTCAGTCGGTTACCCGCTTTCAACCTACCTCAGCAATACCGGTTTCCAGTTCCTGTTGGAAGGTGTGACAGTCGCGTCCGCGCTCCTGGCGCTGCGCTTCTTCAAGTTCCCCTTCCTGACAGCGCCGATCGCCGCTTCATTGTGGCTGATGTCCTTGACGGCTGTGGACTATCTGTTCAGCGGCTCAGGCTCTTTCTTCGGCATGTGGAATGAGCAGCTGACGGTGACGATGCTTTTCGGCATCGGCATCACTTTCGTCGGCCTTCTGGTCGACGGCAAGCGTGAAGGCGATTACTCGTTCTGGCTCTATCTCTTCGGAGTGAGCGCGTTCTGGTTCTCGCTGTCGCTTTTGGACTCCGGCAGTGAGCTCGGTAAGGCCATCTACGGACTGATCAACGTGGGCTTGATGTTCACGTCCGTGCTCTTGTCCCGGCGCGTGTTCCTCGTGTATGGCTCGTTCGGCGTGCTGTATTACGTGGGTCACCTTTTCTACACGCTGTTCGCCGGTTCGATGCTCTTCCCGCTCTTCCTCACCCTCTTTGGCGTGAGCATCATCTGGGCAGGCGTGAAGTATCACAAGAATCAGGCCGCCATCGACGGTTTCCTTCTCGCGCTGGTGCCTGCACCGTTGCGCGATCGGCTGCCCGGGCGCGACTGATCCAACTCAGTCCGTCGGCACAGGCTGCTGAATAACAACAAGAGTCGCATCAAAACTACAGGGGAACCGCCTGGCGCGGTTCTCCTGTAATGCCTGGAGAAACAACAACATGAGTATCGTACTGGTCCTTGGAGGTCTGGTTGCCTTCGTGGCACCGATCCTCCTTCACATCTTCTACTTCTCAGGCAAGCAAGTGCTCTACGAGGGCGCTGCCACTTGCCGCTCTTACACGAAGACAGTGTTTGAGCGAGAGCGCCGTTATGCGCTGGTTTTCGTGGACGTTCCCGGCGTGGGCGAAATCCTCACGGAAATCTCGCATGCACGGGCTTTGAGCCTTTCGGCGATGACCGACCCGGTCACGGTAAAGGTCGTCAAACAGCCGTTCAAGAGCGCGCGGATCGAGTCCATCGCCTTTGCCGATGGGGCTGCCGAACCGGCTGCCCCATCATATGATGGTCTGGGGCTTTCGCTCTACTTCTTCGTGCTGGCCTTTCTGCCCTTGCTTTGGCTGCCCGGTCACACGCAGGCCGGATCGCTTGCTCAGCACGTTGCGCTGTTTTTCTCGGCTTTCAGCTTTGCTGCTGCCGGGTTTTCCGTAAACGCGCTGTCCAGGGACAAGATTGAAGTGCAGAAGGCGCAAGCCAAGCTGCTTTTCATTCCGCTTGGTTCGGGATACTTCGGACTCTACACGATGTGGATTCTGGCTGTCGCGGCGACAATCGTCTGCTTCTGGCAGCCCAGCCTCCTCATTCTGCTCGGACTGAACACCGCCTTTGCCGCCGGCTCTATCCCCGGTGTGCTCTGGCGCAATCGCACCCCCAGGTCCGATCGAGAGACGGCTGGACCGCTTTCGAAGTAGTCGAAATGCGTTAAGCCGGTGTTCAATCGCTTTGAATGTCGGTTTTCGATCATCCTGTAATCAGCCTGGGAAGCTGGTTGCAGGATGATCATCTTTCTTATCGCGGACTACTATGATGTATCGTAAAAGCAAAAGTGACCCCCGGTGCGACCGCAGAAGCTTTGGTGTACGTGTACACTCGACCGCTCCCTAGCGTGCGTTTTCGTCCCAATGCACCTTACGCCCCAAGACTATTCCCGCAAAAGAATGGCCGTATTGGCGACAATCATGCAGAACAAAATTGTATTTTCCGCCTGGGCTGTGAAGACGTGGATCTTCAGGGGCAGCTCTTCTTCTTTCTTGTTTTGCGCCGTCAATTTCGACAACTTGCCTGTTGTTGCCTGGTCTTGATTTTTCACATATTCAAAAAGCAACTCTTCAAAAGAATCACGATTGGCCGTCGGCACAATCAAAGAAGCGATCGGCGCCCCCAGCGCCTTGTTGGCCATATATCCGAAGAGTTCTTCCGCTTTTCTGTTCCACTCTTTCACGACCAAATTGCTGTCGAAAGCAAAGAAGGCATTTTGCGTGTTGGCAATAATTTGACTCTTTATCTTTTCGCTTTCTGCAAGGGCCAGCTGTTCTCGTTTGCGTTTATCGACGTTTCGCACAATGGCAAGAATTCTATCTTCGCCGACCAATTTGACGCGCGCCAGATGCACTTCCACCCAAACCAGCTTGCCGTCACGACTTCTAGATAACCACTCGAAAACCTGCGGTCCTTGCTCCCTGGCCAGGCGAATCTTCTCTTCGGCTTCACTTTGTGTAAATGGCGGCTCGCCCATGCTGACCACGCCGACATTCATTCTGTACATTTCATCGCGTGTGTATCCGTACAGATCTTCAACAGAGTTGTTAACGTGAAGAATAGCGCCGGTTTTTAAATCGTGCACGAAAATGCAATCGCTGAGCGAGTCGAAAATCTCTCTGTAATTGGCTTCTGATGCCCGCAATTGTTCTTCTTCGCGGGCCTTTTCGGTAATGTCCTGCACCATGGACATGGTGCCGCTGAAGCTTCCGTCGGGCGATTGCAGAGGAGTGTTGAGCCAGCTGCAGCGAATTGTTCTTCCATCTTTTGTGATGTTGTCGCTCTCACCGTTGCAGGCCATGTCGCCTTCTCTGAGGCGCTGAAAAATGACG
>JADZFV010000512.1 GCA_020854255.1 Candidatus Melainabacteria bacterium
CGCTGGGTAAACAGCAAAAACCAGCAGTGGTTGGAAGCGCCCCGAATGGGTGGTGATGCCTTCATGATTGCCGGCGTGCGCTCCTTACACTTGCCGGCCAACTTCAGAGGCTCTGAAGTCGAGCAAAGAATCGAGATTAAACAACCACTGGATCTGACCATTCCCTGCGGCTGGATCCCGCAGATTATCCACTTCCCAGACGTTATCAGAGTGGCCACAGACGGCTCGCTCGAAGCCAAGAACAATCTCAAAGCAGGTCTTTTTTACACGGCTGTTTCGATGGTGCCGTCTGCTGATTTAGACGAATTGCGGCAGGCGAACATGCCCAACGAAGCACAGCTTGCAGCCATTCGCGAAGCTTCGGCACGCTTTCTTCAATTGCCGAAAAACTACGATCCGCAGGTCAAACTGCTCGCCAAAGAAATAGGGGGCAAAGAAGGCAACTGGTTCGTCCATGCCGAAAGAATTGCCAATTATCTAAAAGGAAATTGCAGTTATTTGAATAACAATTCCGAACTCGAGCCCGATGTAGACTCGGTCGCCAACTTCCTGCTCACAACCAAGAGCGGCAGCTGCTCGATGTTTGCGTCGGCCGAAGCGATCATGCTCAGAGCTCAGGGCATACCCTCTCGGGTCGTTTTCGGTTATATGCCGGGAGACAAAGACCCCAATTCGGATGCTGCTTTCGTAAGGAAAAAACACGAACACGCCTGGGCAGAGGTGTTTATTCCGACGCACGGCTGGGTGCCCATCGATGCCACTCCAAACGGCACGCTGCCTGTCCAACCGTTCCAGGACGCTCAAGGCGGCCGCATGATATTTAAGTCAAGCCATCAGGGTAGTCCGGCACCACCTCCGACGCCACCAGCCAAAAATGAACAAAAAACACCCTGGGGCTGGGCCAAAAAACTGTCCTCCAACCCGTACGTGATTGCAATTTTGATCGCCACCGGCATATTTCTACTTTACGAAATCGGCATAAAGATGTTTTCTTACTGGCGGTCAAAGAAGACAGCCGCCGAAGTGATCAAGAACATGAAGCCATCGACGGCACTTTATTTGCGCCTTCTCAAGGATCTCGAAAAGGTCGCAGTCAGCAAAACTACAAGCGACACGCCCACAGATATTGCCCTGGCTGTGCGTACAAAAGCCAGTGAGAGCCCGGCATTTCCAGTGGGTTTGAAGTCTGAGCTGCCCAACTTGGTTGACAATTTCGTAGAGGCATATTATCTGGATCGTTTTAGTTACAGGGAAAGTAACAGGGAGGAATCAGTAGAGGAAGACAACAAACTTGGCGAGATCGGCGATAAAATACACGCATTGGTGCTCGAATGCACCCTGACAAGTGCACAGCGCAATTAGTTGAGGTGCTGTCTATATAGTCAAAAATGGCTATATAGCTGTAAAGTGTATATGTAGCCCCCGCTGCCCAAGCGGAAAAATCACGTTTCAATCGAACGTCTAGATAAAAAGAGCCGGCAAGAGAGGCAAAAAGAGAGGAAATATGGTTCAACAGGTCAAGACAGGAACCCAACAACAGCAGGAGTTCGTTCCTCCGTATCCATCTTCAATTGCCGAAACCGGCTTGAAAGAAGGCTTTCTGGAAGAACTTATCCTCAAGGACATTTATCTGGTCAACTTCGCAATGGGTCGCGAAATTGCTGCCAGAACCCAGCTTCCCTTCAAGATCATCGAAGAGATTCTCGAAGTCCTGAAGCGCCAGCTTTTGGTCGAAGTCCGCAGCGCCGGCGGTCTAGCCGACTATGAATACACTCCCACAGAAAAAGGACGTGACAGAGCTCGCTCCTATTTCGACCACAATGCCTACAACGGTGCCTGCCCGGTACCGTGGTCACGTTATGTCGATTCGCTCAAGTATCAAACCATCCGCCGTGAATCAGTCACGCCGCGCGATTTGGAAGTTGCATTCTCCGACATCATGGTCAACCGCCGCACCATCAACTCGGTCGGTCCAGCCATCAACTCCGGTCGCGGGATGTTCTTGTTCGGTGAAGCCGGCAACGGTAAAACGTCAATCGCCGAACGGATTGTCCGCAGCTTCAAAGGTCACATCTTCATCCCGTATGCAGTCGAAATCGACGGACAAATCATCCGCGTTTATGACTCCCACAACCACCAGCAAGTATCAGCCGCCAACTATCCCAGAGATTACGACCACCGCTGGGTGCGCATCCAGCGTCCTTGCGTAGTCGTCGGCGGTGAATTGACAATTGACATGCTGGAATTGCAGTTCGACTACGGTACAAAGCTCTACGAAGCGCCTATTCAGCTCAAGTCCAATTGTGGGCTGCTTTTGATAGATGACTTTGGCAGGCAAAGAATCGATCACAAATCACTGCTTAACCGCTGGATCGTCCCTCTGGAAAAACGTGTCGACTACTTGAGCTTACACACCGGTAAAAAACTGGAAGTGCCGTTCGAGCAGCTGATTGTATTTTCGACCAACTTGAACCCTGCCGACCTGGTTGACGAAGCATTCTTGAGGCGGATTCCGTATAAGATCAACATCACCAACCCGACAGAAGACGAATTCAAGTGGATCTTCTTGCAATACTGCCAGCGCACCGGCGTGCCGTATAACGAGGAAGCGGTCAATTACCTGATCGAATCTCAGTACAGAAGCGGCAAACGCAACATGCGTTGCTGCCACCCTCGCGACATTGTCGACCAGGTGGTCAACCTGTGCGCATTCCTGCAAACTGAACCCAGGCTGTCAAGAGAATACCTCGACCACGCCTGCGCCGTTTACTTCGCTGCTATGGGTAAGTAGCCAGGAGATAAGCAGGTAGAGACACCTGCGGCAAAGAGTCTAAGGACTGAAGTTTGAGAGCTTGCTTCTTGACAGCAAGCTCTCTTCTTTCTCATATAAAGGGACCATGAGCCGCCGCGTGCTACGATTTAGAGCGCTTGATATGTAGAAAAAAGTCCAATATTTTGTCAGAGAAAGCCGATTCTACCAACGCAAGCCCTGATTCGACCGACACCGGTGCTAAGCCGGAAATGCTGGCCGAAACTTTTGAGGCGCCTACCGACTTTCCTACCGACACTTGCTTCCAGGTACTCCCGCCGTTTGAAGACGAGACCAAAAATAAGCCCGCTCACACCGGTGCTCAGCAGACTTCAACCCTTCCCGCCAACCTGTTGACCACGGCCACCTCTGTTACGTGGATAGCAACTTTGATTTACCACGGCGCCGCCGGGCGCTCACTGCCCTGGTGCATCACTCTTGCCGCCATCGCATTTTGGGCGCTTGCCACCACACGCCGTCAAGTTCAAAAGCATGCATTTGCTGTCTCGCGCTTCGGCCCGTCAGAAGAAGGGCGCCTGGCCAAGGCATTTTCCACAACCTACCTGACTGTCTCGCTTTTGATGTTCACCTGGTTTTTCCTGCACGGCTTTAAAGTACCACCCCCCCTTGTTGCACAAAAACAATTCATTGACATCGAACTGACCTCTTTTGCAGATTTCAAAGACAACAACGAATTCGTCGCCAGCACGGAAGAAAAGGACAGCCAGAGAAAACGCAGCGGCAGTACGGACAAGCTATCGATGACACCACCTGTAGTGCAGCCTCAAAGCAAAGCCAGCGATCGAACCAGTCAAAAGACCGAAGAAGCAGGAAAGCGTGCACTGCAATCAGTAGCACCAAAGAAGCAAACTGCCGCTCCAACCGAGATGGTGCTCAAGGGAGTGCAAGTGCAGTCCGCGGTCAACTCGCCAGATGCAGAAATTCCGGCGCAACAGCAGAAAGCCGAGACCAGGGCGCGCATGATATCGCAGGTAAAACTTCCGTCGGGTTGGAAGAGCGTTCAAGCTGACCAGACAATGTCCAGGCAAAGCAACATCAGCCCCGGTGTCAGGTCAGAGCAAACTCGCGCCTCAAGCGAATCTATGTTTATGGAAGAATCATCGCCGGTGGAACTCTTCGAAGTTGTCGACAATGAGGGCGATGCCGGCATTGAGATATTTCAAGCCGGTGGTCGCAGCGCCGGTGGCAAAGGCGCTCCATCCAGCTTGCAAGACTATCTAAAATTGCTGCATAAACGCATCAA
>JADZFV010000513.1 GCA_020854255.1 Candidatus Melainabacteria bacterium
AAATTGGTCCGAGTATTTGGGTTTGGTTGTCCGGTGGTCGTCAGCACAGAGTAGTTTTAGAGGACTCGAAAGTCATGGCAATTAGAACAATCCCATCGCTGGTTGTAGGTCTTGGTGGCACCGGCAAACGGGCACTGACGCACCTGAAACGACGCATATTCGACACTTACGGGCGAGACGATCTGCCCTGGATTCGCTTGTTGTCGATCGACACCGACAGCGCCGGCGTAAACAATCCGCCAGTTATCAGTCAGACAACGGGCGATTACATCAATCTTGGCAATACCGAGTTGCGCGTCATCGACCAGAGCGACACGCCGCAGGTGATCAGCAATCTTTCTGCTCCGGAGAACAGGCACATTCTGGATTGGTATCCGGATCCCGATCTGAAGGTCGATTTTCCGAAAGCGGCTCGCGGCTCCGGGCAGGTGCGCATGTTCGGCCGCATCGGCTTGTATAAAGGAGACAATCTCCACACTACCTATCGCTGGCTGCAACAAGCCGCGCATGATGTATCCGATCCGGCCTCCTGGGAAGAGTATCCGGGCTTCGAAATCGATCAGAATCTGCAATTCGTATACATCATCTGCTCGCTGTGTGGTGGCACAGGCAGTGGCATGTTCCTGGACGTCGCTTATATGCTCAGAAAAATCTGCGGCGTAGATCCGTCGACAAGAAGATTTGTAGGCATGCTGGTGATGCCGGAAGTTTACGAGCCAGTTGTTGAAAACGCCCATATTAAGCGCATTTACGCAAACGCTTATGCGTCTTTGAGAGAACTCGATTATTTGCTGAACAGCAACAAACGTTCGTACAAAATCCGCGGCAAGGATCATACATTTGTAGATTTCTCAGGCGACGTGACGCCGTTTGATTTTACTTTCCTTTTCAGCAATAAAAACCGCCGTGGCGCCGTCATTTCACAGCGCCAGGTCTCCGGTGACAAACCTGTGGCGGTTGACGACAGAGTGGCGCAGTACATGTCTGAAACGATCATGACTGATGTTCTTTCTCCTCTGACGGAGCGCAGCGAGTCTATCCTGAGCAACATTTTTACCTCGATTGCTGAGCCGGAAACAGTCGATGATCGAACCTTCCACAAGTCTTATTCGGCAGTCGGTGTATCGTCAGTCAAAGTTCCGCCGATCAGTCATTTTGAAGGAATGATTGAATCCAGAGTCTGCAATTCGGCGATTGACTTTCTTTTGAGACCGGATCCGGAAATCACTGAAAAGGCTCTGGCAAAACAATTTTTTGCCGACCACCTTTCGAAAATTGAAGACGAATTGCTGTTAAAAAGCAGTTTGAGCATGGACCCGGCTTACGGCCGTTTTCTCTCACGTCCATTTCAGGAGGAGTTTCGCATCAACAGACCCGCTTGCATCAACAAGCTGAAACAGTGGGTGGATGCTGCTCTTTGCGAGAAAGTGGACGTGGGCAGCCCGCTTGAAAGCGAGCAGCATGCGCTGACGGCGCGCAAAAACACTCTTGAAGTTGTCGCTGCTGAATTAGATAAATCGTTCAAAATATTTGCCGACGATCCGGAGCGCGGTTACGTGTTCCTCTATGAATGGCTTGAGGAGCTAATTGCCAATTGTAAGTCCAAGCTCAATCAAGTGACTTCCGTCCCTAAAATCGAAGGAGATCCCTGCCGGCAAGTCAAGGAAGCAATGGATTCCTTACAGCGCGTCGGCACTGATGTACAATTGCCTATCCTTCGCGACACGCTTGAAGTTTTGCTTGAGCGCCTGTCCGAGTATTACGACAGTCGCGGTCGAGCATTGCGCAGTCACCAGCTGATGGTCGGCTTTTATGAAGAACTCAACAAGAGTTTTGAAAAACTGCTGACAAAAGTGAAAGGACTGGTCGACAACATCAAGCATCTGGATGAGACTCTGGGTGCCGAGTTTGACCAGAAAGTCGCCGACCTGGGAGATATGACTCAGGAGCGCGTTCTTATAGATAAAAATCTGATTGGAAAAAAAGAGATCGAGAAGTTTATCGACAGCCTGGTCGCACCGCTCTGGCATAAAGGTGACTGGCAGTCTGTCGTGCCGACGCTTTCGAGCGAAGTGAAGAACCTTATTGAGTCAGAATTGAGCTACAAGATCTTGCAGATTCAATTCGACGCCTCTCTGAGCGATCAAGTTCGCAAAGAGAAAATCGAAGCTTGCCTGCGCGAGTTCGTAAAGACCAAGCTCTTGCCTCGCGTGTTCAAGACTGATCCTGCCACAGGCAGATGGAAAGAACCATTGTACACAAGCGGCGACGGCAAGAGTTTGCTTCTCGCCTTCGGAGCAGAAAATCTATTGCAGCTTATGGTTCAACACTCCAATCCGCTGTGGTTCGTGCAGACCCACCAGATTGGCTCTGCCAGCCAGCCTGTGACTTTCCTTGGATTGAACGGGATTAAATTGCCGGAGGACATCGTCGGCGAAGTGCAAAAACTGATCCCGAATTTCAGAACCACCGACATTGTTCTTTCCGACATCGAACCTCGTGTTGTCGTGAAGCAGTACGACCCGCTCTATTCGCTGGCTTCGTACGCTACGATGGGCGATTACGAAAACTATTACAAAAACACTGATAGAAAACTGAATCCGATGCACACAGATGCAAAGTTTGTGCCGGAGCCCAATCCGTATCTGCAATGGTTGACGTACAAGTCGCCGGATAGGGTCACCATCAAGGTTTGTGACCGAGGACATGATATCGGCGGCGTTGACGATGACACTCAATTCTGCCCGCATTGTTCGCTAGATGGCGTGAAGACACTTATAGTCAAAGGCAAGATGCTCTGCCCTCTGTGCGATCAAATCATCGACAAGGGTTCACGCAAGTGCCCCGAATGCCGTGGCGTAATCGAAGGGCAAGAGGACAAGTCTTCGCAGCGTAAGACTCTTCCACTTGGAACTGTTGCCGATCCGAAGAAGAATGTTTGCCCTGGCTGCGTAACTCTCGGAAAAGAGAATCCCGAACAGATGGTCGTCAAACAAGGCAAAGACGGAGCTGGTAAAACCTTCTGTCCGAACTGCGGATCAGTCTGGACCAATCTGTGCCCCTACTGCAGCTCCGCCCTTGAAAAACTGACCATGTGCACCAAAGGCAGTGACTCGTGTATTTTTGAATCTCCCGAAATCCTGCTTTGCTGCGGCTGCAATTGCCCGGTCACGCCGGACACCGGAAGATGCCCTCGCTGCTTGAAAGAGCTCGAAGAATGCGCTCAATGCAAGGCTGCAGGCAAAGAAAAACGCATGGTGCCAAAGGACGACAAGTGCCCGGAAAGGCACGGGGAGAAGGATAAAGTGGCAGCCGGAGTCGGCGCATCGTAATTTAGAAAGGGGTCGCGCATGGCGCTAACATTTCATCTCAGAGACTTGAATCCTGAAGTCGTGAAAGCCTTCAATCAGTTTTTCAGCCGGGGCGGCAGGGTGGAAATCAGCGAAGGTGACGTGATGGATTTGGATGCCACGGCCATAATAACCCCGGCTAATAGCTTTGGCATCATGGAAGGCGGTTTGGGAGACTGTCTAAACAAGATCAGCCAGGGTAAGCTGGAAAACCGCATCCGCAAAATGATTCAGGATAAGCACGCGGGCGAAATGCCGGTCGGTCAGGCTGAAATCATCAAGTCAGGCATGGATAAACCGCAATTCGTTGTGGTGGCGCCTACGGTGCGCGTGCCGATTCGTCAAACAAATACCAACACCAACACTTATCTGGCAACACGAGCTGCACTGCGTACTCTGGCGGCTTATATGCGCGAAGCTAATGAAAACGGCGGAGCAAAAATCGAATCTGTGGCATTGGTGGGCATGGGAACTGGAGGGGCAAAGTGTCCGCCAGCCGTTGCTGCATTTCAAATGTATGAAGCCTATTGCCAGGTAGTGCTTGGGCAGGAGCCGAATTTCGCGACAATCGAAACCGCAACAGCTCATGACGTGGAGCTTCGCAAGAACCGCTTCTAGCGCCCTCTACATTTAATCTGAGCCTTTTGAACCATTGACAATCTTCTGTCGTCTTATCTATTGTGTAGATAGAAAGGAGGTGCATCTCATGTCCGACGAAAAAATCGACGCTATAGCTCAAGGGCTGGACACGATGTCTCAACGCATGGATACAATGTCTCAACGCATGGACGTTATGGGTCAGCAGATGCTGGAGATGCGCCAGGAGACGCAAGAAGTGCGCCAGGAGATGCGCGCTGGCTTTTCTCAGGTTACAACACGTTTAGACCGAGTTGAACAAAAGGTGGATGGTGTTGAGCAGAGGATTGTAGCAATAGAACAAAAAGTGGACGGAATAACGACGTTCCTGGTCGCTTCAGAAAGAGCCACAGAGAAGTTGACCGACCGCGTAACACGACTTGAGCGCCCGAAGAAAAACAGTTAGTGCACGCCTTCAGGCTCTTCTAGCGACATGGGTTCAATTCCCGGTAAGTCGGTGGTGCGGCGCTCGGTTTTGGGTGTGCGTCTTTCTTTGCCACTAATTACGGTGCCTTTCTTCAGGTCGTTTGCGGGCGGCAATGTATCGACATCGCTTGCGCCTTTGCGCGGCGCTTGTGTTTCTCCCAGTACTGCTGAGTCGTCCATTGCCA
>JADZFV010000514.1 GCA_020854255.1 Candidatus Melainabacteria bacterium
AGCTCGTACTGCCCACCGAATGAGTTCGGCCACGAGCGCCTCTGGCGGTCATGGTCGTCTGTGGCATTGGCTTCGATGCCTACGCCGGAGCGGATACTCGTCTGCTTGATGCGGCTGCCTTCAGACGAAGCGAAGTACTTCACCTCGTGAATGAAAGACAGCGAGCCACCGGCCAGCGTGACGCCTTTGACGGCGAGCATGACTTTGGCGCAGTCGAAGAGCAAGGCAAGCTTCTCTTCGGTCGAAATCGTGAACGGGTCGACCCGATGCGGCGACACCCATTCGGCGACATAGACGGGCTCGTCAGCGAGTCGAACGGGCTCGGCAAGGCAAGTCGCGGAAGCGCGAGCAACCTTTACCGCTTCTTTCACGGCTTTCGCTATGGCAGCCTTGGTGAGTTTTTGCGTGGAAGCAAAACCCCAGCCACCGGAGGCCAGAACGCGAACGCCGAGACCTTGAGATGTGCCCTGATTGAATTCAGCAACAGTCAAATCTTTGGTCTGAATGTGCTGAAACTTCTGATTGATGATGCGTACGTCGACGTAGCTTGCACCTTCGTGCTTGCCGACATCGAGCGCAAATTCAGCTAGAGACTTCATGGGATACCTACCTATACGGAACGCACAAGTGCGTGCCTATACGCGACTAACAATTACACCACGGGTGAGAAAGCAAGTCTCGCTTGTGAACCAGGCGAGGCAAGCGTTTTGCGCAATCGGGTGAAACTGTCTCGCTGTTTTTGGAAGTTACCGGCGCCAAGGACGCAGGCGGAACAAACTTGCTTCACCTTCCTTGCTGCACGGGTGTGCTCAAGGCGTGATTGCAAAGATTAGAGAACAAGCAACTCGTGTTATGACCAGCCTCTTACGAGGATCAAGTAATTGAACGATTTGTGCACGAGTAGCTAGTATTTGAGAGTTTTTTGAGGCTGAATGAAATAAGAATTAGTTAGAACCTAGGATTTCGGCCGAGTATGTACAAAGTGTTGTAATTACGTTTGAATTCAAAAATACTAATAGGTAACCGTTCTCATAAACCGCATTTTCCTCAATGCCTGATGGGCAGCGGGTCGCCAAGTGATCACAAGAATCCCACCGGCTTTGCTTCGCCGCGTTAGTCGATAGCGCAGCTTTCGCAAAAGCGCCCAAACCCGCATTTTCAATGGGTTCGGCTCGTGTCGCTTTTTGAATCACTACAAGTACAGCGAAAAACACAAGAATTTCGCTGTATGTAGCGCATCTCAAAACCCACCAGAAATCAGCATTTCACCCAATCAAGTTGTCAACGGGCACGATTAGCGCAGATTGCAGATCTGGATTTCAGAGGCTTTCAGGCATTTCAGGTACAGCGAAAAACACAAGAATTTCGCTGTACCTGGAAGGGTTCAAAAAGAAACACCAACCACACGAAAACAGAGGCGGCGCGAAGCCCCCTGGTGCCTTTCAACGCAACGCAAAGGTCAAAACTAGTACGCCTTAGCAAAAATGGCTTTTTGCTTGGTCGCCTTGCCGGTGTAGAAGCACTTTCCTTCAGCATGAGTCTGATTGAAAGGAATGCAACGCACCGTCGCTTTGGTTTCTTCCTTGATCTTGCCTTCGTCTTCACCGGAGCCGGCGAAATACGCTTCGAAAAAGCCGCCTTTCTTTTCGACGAGTCCCTTGAATTCGTCGTAGGTAGCCACTTCCGTCGTCATCTCTTTTCTATAGGCGAGAGCGCGATCGTAGATGGCTTGTTGGACTTCCACCAAAAATTTTGAAATGAAATCGCCGATGCCTTCCTGGCTTATATCGCGAGTTTTGACTCCGTCGTGGCGGCGGGCAATTTCGACCACACCTTTCTCGCAATCCTTAGGACCGATGTTGATCCGCACAGGCACACCCTTCTGCTCCCAGTGATTAAATTTGAATCCAGGCGTGTGATTGTCTCTGTCGTCGACTTTAACGCGCACACCGGCGTCCAGAAGTGCCTGTTCGACCCTCCTGCAGGTTTCGATAACAGTCACTTTCTCTGCATCTTGTTTGTAGATGGGAACGATAACAACCTGAATAGGAGCGATCTTGGGTGGCAGGATCAAACCTTTGTCGTCGCCATGACCGAGCACAAGCGCGCCCACCAGTCTTGTCGAAACACCCCAGCTGGTCTGCCATGCGTGCTCCAATTGACCTTCCTGATTTTGAAACTGAATCTCAAAAGCCTTGGCGAAGTTCTGCCCCAGGAAGTGCGAAGTTCCGGCTTGCAGAGCCTTTCCATCGCGCATCAATGCTTCGATGCAATAGGTTTGAACCGCACCGGCAAAACGCTCGCGCTCTGTTTTCTCGCCAGTCAAAACAGGCAATGCCAGCCAATCTTCGGCAAGCGTGCGATAGACTTCCAGCATCTTTTTGGCTTCTTCTTGAGCTTCTTCAGAAGTGGCATGGGCTGTGTGTCCTTCCTGCCAGAGGAATTCCATAGTGCGAAGGAACAGGCGAGTTCTCATTTCCCAACGCACTACGTTCGCCCACTGGTTAATGAGCAACGGCAAATCGCGCCAGGATTGTACCCATTGAGCAAACATGTAATTGATGATGGTTTCTGACGTCGGGCGCACAATAAGCGGCTCTTCGAGCTTCTTGCCGCCGCCGTGAGTGACGATCGCGCACTCGGGAGCAAAACCTTCGACGTGTTCCTTTTCTTTGGTCAAGAACGACTCGGGAATGAACATCGGGAAATAGGCATTCTGGTGTCCGGTGTCCTTGATCATCTTATCGAGGGCGCGCTGAATGTTCTCCCAGAGCGCATATCCATACGGTCTGATCACCATACAGCCCTTGACCGGCGAGTAGTCGGCAAGCTCAGTTTGCTGAATGGTCTGCGTGTACCACTTAGCTTTGTCTGAATCTTTATCGTCATCGCCCAGAACATCTGCCGGATCGTTGTTCTTTTGCTCGATGTTCTCTTTTACTTCCATGACATCAATACTCCCAAGAAAAAAGCGCACGATAAGCGCAGCAAAATTGAAGGGTTCAGTATATATCACGGGCGAGCGACGAAATGGCGCTGCCGACGCATAAGCAATACTTTGTATACTGTTAAAGCTTAATCAAACTGGCTTGATGCGAAGTCAAAGGTACCGTCCTTAATGCAACTGACCGGCGAGCTATCCAAAGTCTCACTGCCAAATCTTTTACAGCTGGTGCGCAATGGCGCATTGACGGGAAAGTTCAGCCTTTTGC
>JADZFV010000515.1 GCA_020854255.1 Candidatus Melainabacteria bacterium
ATATCGACTCGTGCTCCAGGAGAGAAGTACATCTACCAGAGTGATATCGACAACAGCATCTTTAAACGCGTCTCTGAGTTTTGTTTTGAAAGCTCTGAAAGGACTGATATGGCGTGCCATCTCGGAGCCCATCAGAGCATTGACTGCCAATTTTGTAGTCAGTGATGCGAAGTTTCTCCACAATCCGTGTTTTTGCTTTTGCGGCGTGCCGTATACCAGGTCAAAACCGTTATCCAACTTCTCCAGAAGTTGAGGAATCTCTTCCGGTATGAATTGCAAATCGTCGTCCAGTGTGACGCAAATCGGGTAACGGGCAAGCCTGATCCCGCATAGAAGGGCGTTGTGTTGACCGGAATTTTTGGCCAGGTTTACACCTGTGACGAAGGAAAAGTTCTCTGCGACTGCCTCGATAACCTGCCAGCTATTGTCTGCGCTGTGGTCATTGACCAGGATCAGCTCAAACTCTGTCGCGTGCTGCTCTAAAACCTGCCGAACGCGTTCCACCAGCTCGCCAATTAAGGGCGCGCCGTTGTAGACGGGGACTATGACGCTGATACCAATTCTGGGTGTTGTCATCAGTTGCCATTATCAAGGTTTTCCCAGTCCCGCACAGTGAGAATTAGGTAATTTACTTTATCTGGATAAAATAAACGCAAGCTCACTTGTCGATTGGTTCTATCCAGCGCTCGTTTTGGCCGCTTGCTTTTTCTTCGGAATTTCCATATCGACGAGGTCGATGCCAAATACTGCTTCCAGATCGCTATCGGAAATTTGTCTTCGAGCCTCTCTTTGCGATTCGCTCCATCCATGGCGCAGCCACGTTAGCGGCAATCAGCTCTTAACGGTCGACGCCGCACAGCAAGAGAATTTCTTGACCGGAGGCAAATTAGCAAGTATTCAAGAACAGGGCTTCCTTTGGCCTTATCATGCTTCTTTGCCCGTCCATGGCTGCCTTTGTCCAAATGCTACTGAAACAATTCACCGATGCAACCCCTGCAACCAGGACATTGACGGATTACAAATATTCCGTTGTCATTCCTGTCTTCAATAGCGAGAGCACTCTTACCCGAGTGTTGCAGCGAGTCGAGGGAGTGTTCGCTAACAACGGTTGCAACTACGAGATCATTGCCGTTAACGATGGCAGTACCGACTCGAGCTGGCGGTTATTGAAAAAAGCGGCGGCCGCAAATAAGCGGATTATTGCCATTGATCTGGTCAAGAATTATGGACAGCATATCGCCATTTTTTGCGGTCTCACAAAATGTTCAGGCGACTATATCCTGACCATTGACGATGACTTGCAAAATCCTCCTGAAGAGATGCTCAAACTAATCAATTGTGCTCTGGAGGAAGATGTAGATCTGGTTTGCGCAAAGTTTTTGAATAAGAAGCATCCATTTTTCAGGCGAATGGGAAGCGGAATAATCAGTGCTCTTAACGAGCGATTGTTTGCTAAGCCAAAGTATTTCGCTATAAGCAATTTTCGCCTGATGTCGTCCAGTCTGGTGAAAAGAATTTGCGGGCATCGTACCGCATTTCCTTACATAACCGGACTGGCCCTGAAATACGCCGGGACAATGCGGAATGTCAGCGTCGAACACCACGAGCGCCTGGCCGGAACTTCGCAATATACGCCTTTGCGCATCGCCACGCTGGTTCTGACAATTCTGTTCAGTTATTCTTCTTTTCCGCTCAAACTTGTGTGCACGATCGGTGTAGGCGTTTCATTCTTCAGCTTCGTGCTGGCATGCGGGCTGGTATTCAAAACATTGCTCTTCAAATCAGCCGTGCCTGGTTGGACGTCTATTGTAGTGTTGATGTCGTTCTTCAATGGCATGCTTATGCTCATGTTAGGAATGCTGGGTGAATACGTAGTCCGCATTCTCAACACTATTTCAACTGCGCAATGTTATGAAATTCGTGACATTGCAAAATAGGCATTTTTAAGCGCTTGCGTTTTATAAAATGCTCATGTGCCTGACTCCTTTTATGATATATTGACAATTTTGAAGCGCAGCTTGATGAGACAATGACTCAGACTCTTCTAGTTTTGGGGACCAGACCATTTTCACAGGAGATTGCCGACGTGGCATCGGAGGTTCCCGGCTATAGCATTGCCGGCTTTGTAGAAAATCTGGACAAATCTCGCTGCAAAATTCAGTTTGAGGAAGGACCGATTTTCTGGATCGACGACATCGACAACATGGTGGAGACGCATGAGGCGATTTGCGGCATCGGAACCACTTTCAGATTTAAGTTTACAGATCAAGTCGCGGCCAAAGGCATGAAATTTGCCACCGTAATCCATCCCACCGCAAGAGTCTCTTCCAAGAGCACGATGGGCCAGGGGAGTCTGGTAAGCGTACAGTCGGTGATTGCGGCATATACGACGCTGGGTGAGCATGTGTTAATCAACAGAGGCGTGATTGTCGGACATCACACTTCAATTGGAAATTTTTCAAGCGTGATGATGGGTGCGCGCGTTGCCGGCGATACCAGAATTGGCCAGTGCACTTACATCGGGCTGGGTGCGATCGTAAAGAATGGAGTGACTATTGGCGATCACTGTATAGTTGGCGCTGGAGCTGTGGTCACTAAGGATCTTCCCGATAATGTGATGGCATACGGAATTCCTGCAAGAATAGTCAAAGAAAATATTGAAGGACTGTAATGGGCGACAAACTCATCATTAATGCAGCAATCACCGGGATGGTTTCGATGAAAAAGGACAACCCGAGTGTTCCTATAACCGTTGAGGAAATCATTGAGGAAATTCGCCGGCTTGGTGATGCCGGAGCCAGTGTTGTCCATGTGCATGCGCGAGAAGAAGATGGACAACCGAC
>JADZFV010000516.1 GCA_020854255.1 Candidatus Melainabacteria bacterium
AAATGCAGGCTCGAAAAAACGGCTGACCATTCGATCGGCCAAAATCTGATTGCCAGTGACGACATCACCCATCTCTCCTGAAGAACTCATGCAATACTCTTTTGGCTTCACCAGCAAGCTATCAGCCAGAACACCAGACTGGCAGAGTCTCGCATCTTTGCCAGCCTGAATTTCTGGGACGAAATCCGGGAAGTAGGCTCCAGCAATCAAACTGTAATTCGGCGGCGCCCCTCCGGCAGCACTCGGCTCCAAGCGCATACCCATAACAGTTTCTTCAACCACAATAAAAACCCCATCTCGATTGCCACCTTTCGACATTAGGGCAAAGCCAGGCCGGATTGAATGTTGAATTGTGCAGTTTTCTAACCAGATAAAATTCCCAAAAGCGCGCTTCTTGACATTTTTAGTGACGTCTAATTTTGTTGAGGTCGGGAATATAGAAAACACAAGTCATTCACTGATTTAGACTTATCTATAAGGAATACCGCTATGGGCACCAATTCCCATAAGAATTCTGCACAACTGGTAACGGTTGGAACAGACAGACTGAAAGAGCGATTGAACGTTCTTTATGCATCAAAGCGCGGTCAGAAAGCCGGCCAGACCGGTGTTTTCGACCACCTCTGGGATCTGAAAGAATCAGCCATCCTGGAAGGCAAAGGCTCTGTCGAAGTGCCCCAATCGTGGCTCGACGAACTCAATGACGAACTCCTTTCCGCCGACCTTCGCGGTCACTAATATACTGATTGTAATGATCACGCCGTGTGCACTACATCTAGTGGCACGGCGTTTTGCTGAAGAAAGAAATTAAGTGGAAAGGCGATCGTTCAAAACATTTACTCGCATCGCGATACTTGCGGCCTTTCTGTTGCCGCAATGTGTCGAAACACATGCCGCCCCCCAGCATATGCAGAAAGGGGCGAGGACTATCGCTGAGACCAAACAGCAGATCCAGCAATTGACTTTGGAACTGCAATTGACTTCGCTGCAGTGTGAGCAGAAAGTAAAAGCACTTGCCCAGCAAGTTTTTGAAACCACAGTGGCATTCAGGCTGAAGAAAAAGCGATTTCCGGAATCAATTGACGAGTTGAAACCAGCATCGTCAGCCACGACCAAAGCTGCACTTCCGCCGGCAAATCCCTTCACTGATGCCCAGCTTATCTCAAAAGATTTGCGCCAGGAGCTTGCCAACACAGGCAATCCACCTTGCGAATTTTGCAAAATCATAATCGAGCAAGATCCGTATATTTCGGCCGGCTTCCCACTCACCCTGAAAAACCTAAAGTTGAAGCCTGACAGCTCTGAGCCGGGCGCCATCATAGTGAAGTACAACGGAGACTATTATCTTGCCGTGTGGTGCATGGGAATCTCCGGCAAACCGCTTTTGGAAGAAAAAACGCAGCTGCCTTTCGTTTTGTTCAAGGACTTTTCCAATCTAAGTGAGTGAACCGCCCTTCAAGAATTGAGATTGGAAATTCGAAAAAGGGCTCGCGCCCTGTCCAGCATGGCTTGAATGCCGGAGGGAAGAAATGGCAAAAAGTTTAAGACGAACTGGCAGCGGGCCTCCAAACACATGATGACAAAGGAAGAATGGTCTTCTGCCTGATAGTTTGCATTAGTCCAGACAAATTGCTTCGTGCTCGTCACTAAGCCGGAAGTCGTTTCAACAATCTTGGTGTTTCGACCCTGTCCATCATACGAAAACTGGCTGTAATTATTAATTCCGACATAATCGATCTTTTTAAGCTAGCTGGCACTGCAGATGGTGCTCAAGCATAGTTAGCAAGCAGACTTCCGGAATCGTTTCGAGAAAACCAAAAGTAGCGTGTATCGACAGTGTAGACAGGTTGAGAAAAAGGACAATTGCCTTCCGCGATTGAATCGTTATTCATTCCTCTGATTGTTCGATCAGAAATACAATTTCTCGAACTTTCGCGTCTCTTAAGGCCAACTGCGGGCGATTTGTGAGATGTGCAGCAAGTTGCTGCACAATTTCCGGCTGCATGCTCCGCCAAAGTACGAAGGGCTATCATTGTCTGGTGGGGTATGATATCATAGGTCATCATGCCAAAGGCTAAGCTCATACAGGAGTATCATCAGAAGTTTGCCAATGGTGCGCGGGTTGACATCATCATATGGCAGCTGCCCGCCGCCACTGCCGAGCGGCCACATCGACTGAAATACAGGCTTAACTACTGCGGCGCTGATGGAACCACGTTGGTCAGGTACGACAACGAGCGAGGCAAGGGCGATCACAAGCATGTCGCTGGGCAAGAGTCGAAGTATGTATTTAAGTCGGTCCGGCAGCTATTCGAAGATTTTAGGGCAGACGTTCTGCAGCAGGGAGGAACGCTATGAAGAAGACAAAGCGCCGTCGAATACGACTTACAGTGAGACCTTACACCGAAGCGGTTGAGCAAATTATCGCTACGGCCGAACGCATAGAAAAGGGTTTGCCTGTTGCGCCGCAGGAGGCGGAAATTAACTTCAGCGATGCGGCCAATCTGCTGTCGACACTATCGGAAAAGCGCATGGAACTTCTTATGTTCTTGCATCAAGCTGGCTCATCCACGATTAGGCAGCTTGCGAAAA
>JADZFV010000517.1 GCA_020854255.1 Candidatus Melainabacteria bacterium
GTGATTGGATTTTTCACGTTGGTGATGGCGCCAACCGCACCAGCCTGCAAGCTTGCACCGTCCATGATGGCGGCATCGAGTTCGATGCGCTTATCTCTGGTGAGGACGGCGCCCTTGCCGGCATTGAAAAGCGGCGAATCTTCCAGCACTTTCACAGCGGCAACCACCGCGTCCAGGCTGCATCCACCGGCTTTCAAAACTTTGTGCCCGGCAATAAGAGCATCGCCGAGCTTGTTCTTGTATCGCGCCTCCAGCGCTCCGCTCATAGAGTCCGGGTTGATTACACCCGCACCTCCATGCACCAGGAGCACCGCTTTGGCTGGCATCTTCGACATAGGTTAGACCGTCTCCTCGACAACAGGCGGGGAGCATGTCAGCATCCTGCCATTCGTCAAACTCTAGCGAGTTTACTGCCAGAGTATCAGAGCGCCATCTAACCTTTGCCTTTTCTTCGTTTTGCCGCCCGCGCCGGAGCGGGTTTCCTGCTGCCTGAGCCGATAGAAGAGACTGGCGACTGTTGCTTCGCGAACTTCACGTTCGCGACCTCAATGTCGCCTGACTCCTCATTTCCACTCAGGTGCATGCGCGAGACGCTCGTGGCTTCCCCAAATGCTTTGGCGGTGTTTGCAGGCGCAGCTTATCGAGGTATGCTGTCAGCCCAACAGGGTCGTCGGTGACGATACCGTCGACTCCCATACGGACTGCAGAATCCCACTCGGACACCTCGTTGAGGGTCCAGACGTTGACCTCGATTCCAGCTCGCTTAGCCAATTTCGCAGGCGTCGAGGAAGTGAAGGACAACCAGTTCGCCGGTCTTAGCTCGATGTACATCGAGTTCTATCCCGTCGAACCCGGCTTCTACACACTTGCTGAAGACAGCCAGAGTGTTCTCCGGTCACCACTTTCTGCCACCGCGGTGAGCGATGACTCTGGGGAGCTTTCTTTTCATAGCCACCTCCGGACGAAACACACGACCTCAGAACTGCTCTAAACCGACACGCGTGTTTTCCTCAAGCGCAAATCATGCGCAAGAAAAAAACTGAATGCCTGATGGTTTTTGAAGGACTGGGGTTTTTACGAGAATAAGAAATAAATGGAGGATGCTCAGTCACGTTATCTGAACTACAAAGATGTACTCAAGAGGGCCAACACTAATGTGCACTAATCAAAAGAGTAGTCAAGATGAGCCGGCTTCGCGAGCAACCAAACCAGACATCTTTGCAAGCTTTTCGCGCTTGACATCCAGCCGGCAAGTGACAGATGGCGCGGGCTTGCATAGCCCGTGAAATCAGTTGAAAAGTGGACTGGATGGCGCTTCTATACAACAACCGGCATTACTCTTTCTGACGAAAGTGGTATTGACTTCGCAATTGCATTGGAAATAACACAGGTATCTCTTGAAGAGTGCATGATATTATCTGCGTCGCTTGACATAGTTAAGTCAAAAACGGCTTGCTGAGCCAACAATCAGCACACCCTTGCCTTTGGCTGCTGAAGAGAGAATTAGAGAAAAAGGACCGGCCTGAATGTTATTCAACAGCTTCACCTACATGCTGTTCTTGCCGGCAGTCGTTCTCATCTATTGGGCTATTCCCGGGCGCTATAGAGGCAGCCGCGCGACACTACTTTTGGTGGCAAGCTATATTTTCTACATGAATTGGAAACCGGCATACGGTCTTCTGATTTTTGCTCTCACCGTGATCAATTACGCGCTCGGATTAGCGCTGGAAAAGTTTGCCGCCAGGAAAAAACAGATTCTCATTGCCGGGCTGATTTTCAATCTGAGCTGCCTCTGTTTTTTCAAGTACGCAAACTTCATTCTCGGCTCGATTTTCTCCGGCGTGCACGGGCTGAGTGCATTGTTTATGCCTGACCAGGCTGACAACTGGACAAGTCCGGCCCTGAAAATCATCCTGCCTCTGGGAATTTCCTTTTTCACGTTCGAATTCATCCACTACATAGTTGATGTTTACAGGGGCAGCGCGGCAGTTCGCAACTTCCGCGATTTCGCGCTTTTCGCCGCTTTTTTCCCTTCCCAGATAGCAGGGCCGATCAAGCGTTTTCAGGACTTCACGCATCAGCTTGTCGAAAAGCCGGTTTTCTCAAGCGCCAATTTCCGCGAAGGCATGTTCCTCATTTTGCAGGGACTGTTCAAAAAAATCGTCCTGGGCGACAACATGGGATATGTAGTCAACACGGGCTTCAACCACATCTCGCGCATGGGTTTTGTGGACACCTGGATTGCCGTCGCCGGCTTCACCTTCCAGATTTTCTTCGACTTCTCGGGCTACACAGACATCGGCAGAGGCTCGGCTCTCTTGCTCGGTTATAAGGTTCCGGAAAATTTCAACTGGCCGTTTTTGGCCGCCAACCTGACTGAGTTCTGGCGGCGCTGGCACATTTCGCTTTCCACCTGGTTGCGCGATTATCTATTCATTCCCCTGGGCGGCTCAAGAGTCAGCCCTGCCCGTGCCCGTTTCAACACAATGCTGACAATGGTATTGGGTGGTCTCTGGCATGGGGCGGCATGGCATTACGTGATCTGGGGCGCTTTTCACGGCGCAGGCTTAGTCCTCTCAAAAGAGTGGACGGACTTGGCCGCCCGCACACCATTCTTGTCCCGGCTCCGTCCTCACCCAGTCTGGCACTGGTCCGGCGTCGCCTTCACCATGCTCTTTCTTTTCATGGCCGGCATTTTGTTTAGAGCAAACACCATCCCACAGGCGCTTACAATCGCTCACAAGCTCATTATTTTGGATAGCGGTGGTGATGTGACTACTATGTTCTTAAACTCCACTCTGCCGGTCTCCCTGACTCTCTATCTTCTTTATCTGGCAGCGCGCTCCTGGTTGGACAAGGCGGCTCGTCAGGAAAGTCTACTGAACTGTGCTTATTCAGCGGCTCGCAACTATTTCGAAGGCTCGCTGCCGACGCAAGTCGTCGTTTATGCAAGTGTTGCCTTCATCATCCTGGGCTTTGCGCCCTTGCATGTTTCGCCATTTATCTACTTCCAATTTTGAGTTTTTTCCAGTTCTGCATCTATAAACCAGCAAGCAAAACACCATGCAAACAATCGCCAGAACCGAGAAGACACAAGCATCGCCTAAAGTAGGCGAGGTGAAAGTGCGTAAGCCCCTCTGGCGCACAGGCGGGGAAACACTTCTGGCATCGCTTGTGGCCATCTGCCTTTTAGAAACGTTTTTCAATTTTGCCGGCATCGGCCAGCAAGAATTTTTCGAGCCCGATCAAGATCTCGGCGCCCGCCACATCCCTTCAAAACAAGTGACCTGGCGCATGGAAGGACTATCGCGCGACAGCTTCAACAGCTTCGGAATGCGCGACTATGAGCGCTCCCTGGCCAAGTCTCCCGGCACAACCCGCATCGCCGTCCTGGGCGACTCCGCGGCCGAGGGGCTGCAGGTGCCGCTTGAAGATACGTTTCCCATCGCTCTGCAAAACATGCTCAATAAAGAAGCAAAAGAGCAAGGTGCAACTAAACGATTCGAAGTTCTCAATTTCGGCTGCGCCGGCTATTCGTCCGCGCAGGAAGTCGTACAGTACGAAACCCAGGTGGCAAAATTCTCGCCTGACATTGTCGTGCTTTTCTACAATCAAAAAGATGCCGCGGAAAGCGTCATCGACAACTCCATGCGGGCAATTTCGGATCCCAAACCGTATTGCTATCTGTCGCCTGCCGGAGAATTGAAATTTGACAATGCCATCATGGAAGCGCGTGCCGACGAATTAAAACCCGATCCGCTTCTCTCCTGGCTGCGCAGAGAAAGCCGTCTATATGGAGTGATCAATCAGACTCTCTTTTCTTTGTCGGTGAACGACAAACGGTTCGTCAAGATGAAGCATTGGCTGACCAGACAAAAACAAAATCGCAAAATCGCTCCTGCGGCTTATCCCCCGCAGAATCCCGACCTGGTAGGTGCGAAGCTGATCGAAAGGCTGAATGCCGATGTAACATCAAGCGGCGGCCGGTTGATCGTGATGATGTTTCCCAATACGGCCGGATATCCGGACTTGAAAAGGCAGCAAGTCTTATTCAGCAAACTCGCTCAAAAAGCCGGTTTTGGCTACCTCGATCTGTCCGAGCCTTTTATCAATCACAAGCACAAACAAGAGCTTATCATCGAATATCACTTCTCAAAAAAGGGACACAAGTTCCTAGCCGATCTTTTGAAACCGTATATTCACTGATACCGCTTCTCAGGAGATTTGACGGGCACCTGTCGAAGCCGGCAAGAAGCCGGCGCTTCAAGCGGCATGGTTCTAGCGAGGAGGCAAACTGGCCTGATCGGCGGCCCTGGCCGCAGCCACATCCTTTTGCGCGTCTTCAGTCTTGCCCATCGCTTTATGAATGTCAGCTCTGAGAAGATAGTAACTGCTCATGCCGGGCTGTTTCACAATTGCTCTATTACAGTCTGCCAGCGCGTCATTGAATTTCTTCAGCTTTAGATTTACCAGTGCTCTAGAACTAAGGTTCACCTCGTTGGGGAATCGGAGCATGATTGCATCGTAATCTTCCTTGGCATGCTTATAGTCTCCTTTCTCCAGATAGATCAGAGCACGCCCCTCCTTCAGCCCGACCCTGCCCGGGTAATAGCTGATGATGCGATTTTGATCCCTGAGGGCCAGGTCAAATTTCTTCTTCGCTCGGTAATATCTAACCCGATTGACCAAGCTATTGATGGGCGGTTCTTTCGCAAATTCAATGGCTTTAGTGTCGTCGGCCACAGACAATTCATACTCCATCATGGTGCGATAAATTTCCGACCGGTGCTCGTACTGAGCGGGATTTTTCGGCTCGAGTTTTATGGCCTCAGTAACGTACTGCAGTGCCTGCTTCGGCTCCAAAAGCCTGTGATAAAGCCTGCTCAAGGCGAATTTTATGTGAGGCTGATCGGCAGAAAGTTTGTCCGCTTTCAGCTGGTCGTTGAGCGCCCGCTTCAATTCGCCTTTCGCTTCATAGATTGAGCCTCTGAAGTGGTAGAAGGTGCCGCTGTCTTCGAGTGAAATCGCCCTGGCCATATCAGACAAGACCAGCGCAGCCTGCTTCAAACTCCAATAAATGTTGGCGCGAATATAATAGCCCTGTCCGTATTTGGGATCAAGCGAAAGCGCCCTGTTTATCTCGGTCAACGCATCCTGCAGCCGGTTGCCCTGCCAATAAGTGGTAGCACGCTCGGTGGCATAAACTGTGCTTTTTGGATCGAGAGAAACAGCTTTATCGTAGTCTTTGAGCTCACTTTTATGATCGCCGAGCAGTCGATACAGTGCCGCTCTTTGTGCAAATCGGTGGGCGTCAGGATGTTTGGTCAGCGACTCATTCACATAATGAAGAGCTTCTTTGTATTTTTTCTGAATAGTCAGGCATGTGCCGATCATACCGGCGACCTCATAATTGTGAGGTTCGATTTTCTCGGCTTGCGCCAGATACTGCCTGGCTTTGGCAATATCTCTGTCCTTCATGCTAAAACCAGCCAGGCACAAATAAGGCTGCACGGATTTGGGGTCGCATGCCATAGCCTTTTTCACGTCCGCAAGCGCCTGCTCCCGGCGGTTCAAGTTTTTCAGCGCACGTGCTCGCAGACTTAGAGCGTGCGCGGACTTCGGCTTAATCACAAGAGCCTGATCGAATTTGGCCAGAGCTTCTGCGAAATGTTTTAAGTGCATCAAGGTAGCCCCTTCCGACAAGAATCTCTCATAATTCAAATCGGAGGTCTGATCTGCCAGCCCAGGAGTTGATGCCAGCAAGCAGGCAATCAAGGCAATCCGGATAGCAGAAGAATGTACGCGCATCTAAGCTGACATTCTTGCAGAAATGCTCTCACTTGTAGTAAGACGTAAACCTAACCCTGGCCGTAATTGTTGTTCAGCCTGTTCTTCGACGTATCGATATGGGTTGCGGCAACCTGTGCTCTACCGGCAAGAAAATTCTCGAAGCCGCCATCAGCCTTGGCGGCAACATCTTCAGAATGCCCGCCGCTGCCATTGAAGTACTTATTGATAGCATCGCTATTGTTGCCAAAACGTGCACCGGCGTTCATACCGATGATTGCCAGATCGCCCAATTCTCGGTTGGCATTGGCCCAGGACTCTCTCATGCCTGGCGAGGCATGGGCAAAAGAAGGAACCAAATCTTGAGCGCCTTTGTGTAAATCATCCAGACATCCCAAATGTGCAGCTTCGCTCATGCGACCAGCGCCCTGGTCGCCAGCTTTCTGCCGGGTGTCAAATGGTAATTCAAATACGTTGTGATTCATCAAATAAACGCCATGGAAATTTTGTAGTAAAGGCTGCGGATTTCTCCACCAGTTCATCAATTAGACCATGATGACAAAGATTGTCAAGCACATTTTATCTTAAACCCTTACAGTAGCAGGGATTTCGGGCAACAAATCAGAGATTGGGTGAAAGATTAAATTTCCGCCGGCCGATTCAACTATTACGACGGTTGAGGGACCAAATTCTGAAATGAACTGGCGGCAGACTCCACAAGGCCAGCCTTCGCCGTTTTTGCAATAAACAGCAATCGCCTGAAAGGCTCGATGTCCTTCCGAGACCGCCTTGATCATAGCCGTGCGCTCGGCACAGATAGAGCCGCCGAAAACCCGATTTTCGATATTGCAGCCGGTGAATATCTGTCCGTCTTCGGTTAATACCGCAGCGCCGACAAAGTAATTGGAATAGGGCGCATAGGCTTTTTCGGCGGCAGCCTTTGCCAGGTCAGCCAATTGCCTGTAAATTGCCGGTTCGCTCATCAAAGGATTCCTAAAATTTAAAAGGGTTCGCCGTTGGGCATTAGAGTAACAGCCGACGAGCCTGACGCACCTGCCGAAGATCTGGGCGGCAAACCGGAGGGTGTATGTCCAGACATGGACGTACTCAGTCCGTCGAGTTTCAAAACACCTTGAGTGGCACGCAAAGGAACCAGGTTGAAAGAAGGCGCCGCCTGAGGCATCGCCTGTCCATGCGGCAAGGAAGACTTAGGTAATAGAGTACCGGGCATAAAATGAGAAGCAGGCGGGTCGACTTCCTCTACGTAATCGTAAAGACCAGGTCTGGCGTATCTAACACCTGGCAATTTCTGGGCGATGGCAGCTCCCTGCTTCAGTCGTTGCTCGCTCTGGAAGAGCGCGTAATTGTGATACTGCTGCAACTGCTCTGGCGGTATGGGTTGCATTTTCAGCACAGCCAGCCCGTCCAAGCAACGTCTGGCCAGGTCTTCATTCTCTTTAGTGAGCGGTTGGCAGAGATAAAGAGCGTTGGAATATTCCGCCACAGCCGGGTTTATCAAGCACGATTCTTTGTAAGCGCGCGCCAGAACATAATGCATTTCCGCATCGCCCGGGTTTTCCTTGACGTGCTGAACCAGGGCTGGAAGTGACTCCCGGTACAGACCTTTAGCATGCATATCGAGAATTTGCTGCTTGCGAGTATCAGAAGCGGCCTGCACATCAAACACCGATGGTGGTGGCAACGGCGGGCCTGCGTAATTGACAGAGATCTTCTCGATACGGAAGGTATTCTGCGGCTTTGTGAAGATCAAGGAAGTGTTTGGAGAAAACGAATAGATAGCTGTCGGCCTGGCCTGTTGATCGAAGCGGTGCAATGGATTTTTGCCGAACTGTTTTTCAACATCCTCGAAATCAAGCTGTCTTGAAGGATCGTTGATAACAAATGTAGTCGTCGCTTTTCCGTCCGGCTCGTCATAACTGGACAGCTCATATTTGGGTCCCTTCGTTCCCTGTACGTACCAGTAGCGATTGGCGGGAGATCCCGGTTGCCCTGCGGCAGTAGTAGGGTATCCCAGCACCGTGGACAGATAGGATTCATTGATCAGCTGCGGGTTCGTGGAAAGTTTGGTGATCAGGGCAAGCGTCTCGTCGTCCAATCCATCATCTGCCAATGCAGCCGGTGAAAGCAGGCAAAGAGCCATGACAGCCGCACCTTTCATTACTGTTTTGCGATTCGGGATCAGAGTCATTTCTATCTCATTAATTTTCGCGTGCCACCACATGAGGTGTCAGCAGATTTTGAAAAGACGCGCAACGCTTTTGGAATTATACTTATTCTTGACAACAAAGCAATAGATAAATACGGAGCTGCTTGTTTTTGTTACGTAGTCAAGATAACACAGCTACGAGAAGTAATAAGCCAGACAATTCTTGATTTCCAGGACTTCTTTAGCGTTTTCAAAGCTCTTGAGCCTTTTAACTTCTGGCTTCCAAGCGATCGAATCAGTGAAGCTTCTGGCCTGTTCGTATATACACACTCTTTTCTGGCTAAATTTTTCAAACAAGCTCTATCCCGCGATTTTTTAGTGTTTTTCTCCCCCGTCTAGCGGGTGAGCAAAACACAGGCGCGCGAAAAGCTTTCGTTGGTCTCAGCCAGCAATTTCAGCCTGTACCCAGGGTATTGCTTTCTTCGTTTGAAGAAAGTGGGGTCAAGAAAGTCTTGAAGGAAATAAAAGCTATGAAACGCTCTCATGAAAGCGGCTCAATGCGAGCCCCATCTCGACGCCGTTCGGCAAAAGTCCAGGGCAGCACCTATCCGGTGACCAGGCGCTGCGACCAGTCCGACGACTATCACGGCACCATTGTTGCCGACCCTTACCGCTGGCTGGAAGACGATATGTCAGCCGAGACCGCCCTCTGGGTGCAAGCCCAGAACGCAGTCACCCAGCAATTCCTGGCGCCGATAACCGAACGCTCCGCCATCACCGCACATCTCACCAAGCTGTGGAATTACGAGAAATTCGGCTCGCCGTTCAAGTACGGTGACCGCACGTTCTTCTACAAGAACACCGGCCTGCAAAATCAGTACGTGCTGTACGTGATCGACGCGCCCGGCTCAGAGCCGCGCGTCCTCATGGACCCCAACACGCTGTCGGCAGACGGCACTGTCTCTCTTTCCGGAATCTCCATCTCAGAAGACGGCAAGCTTATGGCTTACGGTCTTTCAGAGTCGGGCTCCGACTGGAACGAATGGTACGTGCGCGACATCGGCGAGGGCAAAGATCTCGAAGACCGCATCAAGTGGGTGAAGTTCTCGTCGGCTCGCTGGCTGAAGGATAGCTCGGGCTTCTTCTACAGCCGTTTCGACGAGCCCAAGGCCGACGACGTACTGAAAGGCTCAAACTTCTTCCAGAAGCTCTACTTCCACAAGCTGGGTACCCCGCAGGCTGAAGACGTGCTGGTTTACGACCGCCCGGACGAGAAGCTCTGGGGCTTCGGCGGCTTTGTCACCGAAGACGGCCGCTACCTGTGCGTGAGCGTCAGCTTCGGCACGTCGCCGAAAAACCGGTTTTTCTACAAGGACCTCACCAAGCCGGATTCGCCGGTGGTGCGACTGATCGATAACTTCGATGCGTCATACGGCTTCATCGGCAACGAAGGCACGAAGTTCTGGTTCCTCACGGACAAGAATGCGCCTCTGCGCCGCGTTGTTGCCATCGACATCGCGGCATCGGCCGACGATCACGTCTCAGAGGTGGAGCTGATTGCCGAGGCAAAGGAGACGCTGGAAGACGTGTCGCTTGTCGGCAACCGTTTCTTCGTGTCGTACCTGAAGGACGCGCAGTCTCTCATCCGCGAGTACACGCTCGAGGGCGCGCACATCCGTGACGTGAAGCTACCGGGCATCGGCTCGGCGGGCGGATTCGGCGGCAAGCGCGAGGACATGGAGACGTACTTCTCGTTCACGAGCTACTCCGTGCCTTCGACTATCTACCGCTACGACATCGCCACAGGCGAAAGCGCGGTTCACTTCCAGCCCAAGGTGGCGTTCGATCCCAGCAAATTCGTCACCAAGCAGGTGTTCTACAAGAGCAAGGACGGAACCCCCGTGCCGATGTTCATCACTTATCGCAAGGGGCTGAAGCGCAACGGAAAGAACGCGACGTACCTCTACGGTTACGGCGGCTTCGGCATTTCGCTCGGGCCCTCGTTCTCCGTCAACATCCTCACCTGGATGGAAATGGGCGGCGTCTTCGCCGAAGCCTGCCTGCGAGGCGGTGGTGAATACGGCGAGGCATGGCATGAAGCGGGCACCAAACTAAAGAAGCAGAACGTGTTCGACGACTTCATCGCTGCTGCCGAGTGGCTGATCGAAAACAAGTACACGTCGAGCAAAAAGCTGGCAATTGCCGGCGGGAGCAACGGCGGATTGCTTGTCGGTGCCTGCATGGCACAGCGTCCGGAGCTTTTCGCCGCTGCCGTACCGGCGGTCGGCGTGCTCGACATGCTGCGCTTCCACAAGTTCACCATCGGTCACGCCTGGACCTCCGACTACGGTTCGTCCGACAATGCCGACGAGTTCGCGGCTCTCTACGCCTACTCGCCACTGCACAACCTGAAGGAAGGCGTTGCCTATCCGGCCACGCTTGTGATGACCGGTGACCACGACGACCGCGTCGTGCCGGCGCACAGCTTCAAGTTCGCCGCCGAGCTGCAGCGGACGCATAAGGGCGCAAACCCTGTGCTCATCCGCATCGAGCAGAAGGCTGGACATGGAGCCGGCAAACCGACCGCCAAAGTGATCGAGGAAAGCGCCGACAAGTGGGGCTTCCTGACGAAGGTGCTGGGCATCCCGGCACGCAAAATCAACGCACTGAAGGCGCGGTAATCTGCAGCTGCCTTCTCGGGAGCGCACAGACACGTCTCAGCCGGCATAACGTCTTCTGCTGGACTGGCCTCATCAGCCGCAATCCGCTGAACAGTCCGGTTGGGCGAATGACGTGTCTACTTCGCACCGTAGGCGCCGCCGGCCCACAAATCCGCCAGGAGATGGCACCGGAAGCGGTGCCATCTTATCGCGTCAGCAAACGCGTCATCAGCAAGCTGGTTTTGCCTGCTTGCAGACAGCGCCTGCGCGTTCTACAAGACAGGAGATCTGTACCATGATGACCTCTCATCCCTACGGACCAAGCATTCTGTGGCTGATCCGCCATGGACTGAGCTTGTCCAATATCGCCCACGATGCAGCCAAGGACGCCAAAGCCGAAAAGCTCGACATCGACATCGGCAATCACCTCGTGCCCCTCTCGGACATCGGGCACGCGCAGGCATTCGACCTGGGCGCCTGGTTCGGCAGTCTGCCTGAAGATGAGCGTCCCGAAGTTATCATCTGCTCGCCCTTCCTGCGGGCCGTTGAAACTCGCGACGACTGCGTCGATGCCGCCGGCTTCGACAAAAGCAAGATCATCTTCATCGTCGACGAGCGCCTGCGCGAAAAGGGTTTTGGCATTCTCGACAATCTCACCAAGCACGGCATCAGGAAGCATTTCCCGGCTGAAGCAAAACGTTTCAAGCAGGAAGGCAAGTTCTATTGCCAGCCGCCCGGTGGTGAAGCCTGGGTGGATGTCCTTTTCCGCCTGCGCTCAGTGCGCGAAGAAATTCGCGCCCGTTTCCCCGGCAAGCGCGTCGCCATCTTTGCCCACCAGGTCGTGGTGCAGTGCTGGCGCCTGCTCGAGGAAGAAATCTCGGTTGAGGAAATTCTGCGTCTCGATGACGAGATTGGCGTGCCCAATTGCGGCGTCATCTCGTACGTGACGCCGGACGGCGCCAAGCCGTTCGACTCGATGATTCTCGACAAACTCTACTTCGTCGCGCCCAAGGATGCGGCGAAGCAAACAATAACGACTGGAGCAAAAATGTCCAGCACCGAAAAGAAAAGCCCGCTCTATCAGCCGATTGAGCCTTTCTGCACCGGACACCTGAAGGTGTCGGGCAGGCACGAAATCTATTTCGAAGAGTGCGGCAATCCGGAAGGCAAGCCTGTAGTCTTCGTCCACGGCGGCCCGGGCGGCGGTATCGCCCCCGGCCATCGCCAGTTCTTCGACCCGGCCAAGTACCGGATCATCCTCTTCGATCAGCGCGGGTGCGGCAAGAGCCGTCCCTACGCATCTCTCGACCAAAACACCACCTGGGATCTCGTCGAAGACATGGAGAAGCTGCGCAAGCACTTCGGCATCGACAAATGGCAGGTGTTCGGCGGCTCCTGGGGTTCCACCCTGGCACTGGCATACGCCGAAACCCATCCGGAGCATGTCAGCGAGCTCGTCTTGCGCGGCATCTTCCTGGTGCGCAAGCAGGAAATCGACTGGTTCTACCAGCAAGGCGCCTCGTCCATCTTCGCCGATGCCTGGGAACCTTACTTCGAGCACATCCCTGCCGCCGAGCGCCATGACCTGGTCGCCGCGTATCACAAGCGCCTGACCAGCCCGGATGCCGACGTACGCGTCGCTGCCGCCCGGGCCTGGTCGATCTGGGAAGGTTCGACCAGCAAACTTTTCCCAGACACCGGTCTGGTGTTGCGCTTCGCCGACGCCACCTTCGCCGAAGCGTTCGCGCGCATCGAGTGCCACTACTTCGTCAATCGCGGGTTCATGAAGAGTGACTCGCAATTGCTGGATGACGTGCACAAGATCCGGCACATCCCGACTGTGATCGTGCAGGGCCGCTATGACGTAGTTTGCCCGATGACCAGCGCCTGGGATCTGCACCGCGCTTTCCCGGAGGCTGAGTTCAACTTGATTGCCGACGCCGGTCACTCGGCGCACGAACCAGGCATCACCGCTGCGCTCGTGGCCGCAACCGACAAGTTTGCTGGGTCGGCCGGCCTCTGAGTCCATCAATGCAGGAGCGAGCCTGTTTTTGTTTTGTTCGCTCCTGTCCCTCTTTCAAGGAGGTGTTTCCCACCTTCTGCAAACCAAGTCTCTAAAGGAGTCTAACTATGTTCAACGTAAAGGAGCTCGTCAGAAAAATCATGGATGCCATCAAAGGAAACAAGCCCGCCGATAAGAGCACTGCCAAGCCTGCCACCACAGGCAAGAGCGCGGTCATTCGTGTTACCGGCGACGCCAAGTTCGAGGCGGAAGTCTTGAAGTCGACCGTCCCGGTCGTGGTCCTGTTCGGGGCCCCCTGGTGCTCGTACTGCGAGAAGCAGGCGCCGGTCTTCGAGAAGGTCGCCAGCCAGATGTCGCCCGGTGTGAAGTTCGTCAAGATCAACACCGACGATGACAAGGCCATCAAGGCACGCTACGGTTTCCGCGGCATCCCCACCACCGGCGTCTACCTGCCCGGTAACGCCAATGGTGCCATGAAGCTGCACTCGGGTTACATGCCCGAGGACGCGCTCAAGGCGTTCATCAAGGGCGCATCCCAGAAGTAAAGGGCGGCACAGGCCTGGCGTTTCAATCGAAACGCGGCGTGCAAGCTGCAAATTTTCCTGGAGCACCGGGTGCTGGTTGAAGGGGCAATCAAGCTGAGTGGCGCCAGCTTGCCGGACAAGAAATAATACGCCTGGCACTGGGGAGAGAGCCGCGTCGCAAGACGCACTCTCTTCTCTTTGTCATTTTCACGCTTTTACTACCTATTGTAGTTGTCCTTAAAGAACCCCCAAGAGTGCAGTCAGGTCAATACGAAAGCAAGCAATTAAACTTACGTTCGTCGCCTTCCTACAAAATCAGCTGTTCTTCACCATGTCTGAGCACAGTTCAATGCAATCACTGCAGATGTAGCTGCGCGGCCCGGCCACCAACTTTTGCACCTGGTTCGAATTGCGCCCGCAAAATGAACAATCGGGCGGAGAATGTGAGCCTTCTTGACTGATTATCCCGATCCACTTTTCCGCGAAATTCTTCAGCGCGTCATCTAAGCTCAATTTTTCGTCGACATCAAGAGCAGGGTCGAAAGCCAGAAATCTTCGCTCGTCATATTTTTCAACTACCGACTTGCGTTTTCCATAGTCGATGGTTATCGAGAATTGCTCGATCGAATCATTGCTGTCACCATAAAACCCATAGTGAGTGAGAAAACCTTTCTGGTCGAACTCAGCATAAACTCCGGCTTTTTCATTTGACTGCCAGGTAGGCGGCAGATCATCTTTGGTCAGCTTCTTCATGTTCTTTGCTGTCACTCTGAGTTTCTTCGACCACCAATTCCTGGCAAAAGCCTACGCATTGATCGCATATCATTGCCACTGGTCCTGCGATCAGCCTGGCAACTTCGTCTTTTCCCTTATTACAAAAGCTGCATGTCGTCGGCGTGTGTGCTTGCTCGATAATGCTGTCGAGCCAGCCCTCGAGCCATTCCGTCCATGCTTTTTCAACTTCGTCGGGAGCGTCCGGATTGAATCTGCCTTCCTCGTCTTCGGGAAAGGTATATCTTTTGCGCCTCACTACTCGCGCCTGAGTGTCTTTGTGCCCGAGATAGAGAATCCACCCGCAGGCAGGCTGCCCACCTTGCCAGAAATAGCCATACTCTGCAAGCTGCCCGTCCGGATAAAAGCGCGCCTTCAAACCAAGATCTTTGAAGTCCGTGCTGAATCCCTGCGGCAAGATTTCTTTGGTGAGCATCTCCAATTGGAATCCTCAATGCGGCGGCGCCAATAGCTTATCCGATTGACTTTGTGCATTTTTCTTATTACGGCGCATAGTATTTACAAAAACCAAAAAGTGCGACCGTGCTCTCAGGATTTAAACCCTGCACGGCCGCACGATAGCGGCTTTTCGAACTGAGGCTGGAAAAGGATTTTCTGGCGAAAAATCTTTTTTCCGCCTGGATCGAATTTAAGGGGTCTTCCGCTTGGGAAGCCGCGTTTAACCGCGGTGCAGCCAGCCGCCGAAGGCGATCATCGAGTGAAGCGAAGGTGGCATCTTCTTTCCGGCCAGCAACTGCTCCACTCCACTGATGTCCAGCAAGTTCAGCGAAGCCGGCAATTCCGGCAAAGATTTGAGCCCGGAATCGGTGATGAAGAGCGTCTTCAACTTCGGCGGCAGCTCAGGCAATTGCTCGAGCTGTTTGCACTCTCGAATGCACAGCGACGTCAAAGTCGAAGGCAAACGCCCGATCCGCATGAGAGAACCGCAGCGGTTGAGGCTGAGTTCTTCCAGACCTTCAGGCAGTCCGTCGATTTCGACCACAGCCGATGCGTCATCCATGTCCAAACGCTTGAGCCCACCAGGCAGCTCCGGAAGCCGAGTCAGGCCAGTGCAGTAATTGAGCATCAGTCGCTTCAATTGCGCAGGCAGGCGCTTCGGCAAACTCGTCAAAGACGATGAACCGTAGAGATTGATGGTTTCGATTTCGTCTCCGAGCGAGACTCCGATATCAAAAAAATTGCGGCAGCTTCTCACAGCCAACGTCTTAACAGATGAAGGGACAGGGGGAAGACGCGTGAGCCAGGCTTGTTCGTACAGGCTCAGAGTGTCGGGATTGGTGGAAAGAAACTGTGCGAGCGCTTCATATGTGTCCAAATCGTGGTCCTCATGCATGTTGGTGGAGGGTTGAAAAACATCTCGTGTAATTACACACGAGCAAAGGCAGGCACTCGGGAAAGTGTAGTTCTAGCGTCAATTTGGTAATAAATGTGTTGCCTGTTGTGCCTGGGTTGCCTGTGAATGTTTGAGCGAGAAGTGCTTTGAACCTAACTTTTCCGAAGAACAGACGGCAACCTCACAGGTGCAAATGTATAGAGCATGCAATGATCTTCCGGAAATCTTTCGATTTCACGAGTCACTTATTCTTCAATTACAAAGTCTCAAACCCTCGGCAGTATAAGCCTTTCCAGTTAGCGCAAGTTTGGCTAAGTTAGCGAAAGGAAAAAACCGCCCACATCGAAATTGTCAGTCAATAAACTGAGCGGTATTGCCCGCAAGCCAAAAACAGGTAAGTATTCACTGGCAGACACTGCCAGTTTCTAGAAGTGGGCAACGAAGGTCATGCGCCGCAAAGACAGATGCGTGGCAAGTCTTTGCTTTGCACAACCTTCCCGTTGCCATTAAAACAACGTCCACCAC
>JADZFV010000518.1 GCA_020854255.1 Candidatus Melainabacteria bacterium
ACAACAATAAGTGTGCCGGTTTCTTTAGCGGCTTTTTGCAGTGCTTCTCTGTCCGCCGGTTTTACCGAATAAAGATCAATTACTCGAACTTCGATGCCTTCTTTCTTCAGTTCTTCATAAGCTTTGAGAGATTCATGAAGAGTGATGCCGGCAGCGACCAAAGTAGCTTTGTCCTTGCTCGAACTACGCAGGATTTTGCTGCCGCCAATTGGAAAGCTGTCGTCGTTCTTATAGAGAATCGGCGTTTTTTCTCTGGTTGTACGCATGTATGAGATGCCTTTGGTCTCTGCCATTGTGCCGACGAGATGGGCTGCCGACACACCGTCTGACGGATACAGAACTGTGCTTTCGTTTATGGCGCGCATCATGGCCAGGTCTTCCAGGGCCATCTGCGAGGGTCCGTCCTGGCCGATGGAAACACCGGCGTGTGAGCCGCAAAGTCTGATGTTGGCGCGGCAAATCGCACCCATGCGAATGAAATCGTAAGCGCGGCTCAGGAACGCCGCAAAGGTCGAGGCAAAAGCAATTTTGTTGCGATTGGCCAGTCCGATTGCTACTCCGACCATGCATTGCTCGGCGATGTACATTTCAAAAAATCGCTCCAGGAAAGAATGAGCAAACTTATCTGCGTAAGTCGAATTGGAAACTTCTGCATCGACAACAACGACATTGTCGTTGGCGGCGCCGAGAGCTTTCAGAGCATCGCCGTACGCTTCTCTGGTGGCGATTGCCGATTCGTATTTCGGTATTTCGAATTTCTTGACGGCGCGGCCGGCATTGGCTGGTTGTTTGTCTTCCGGCTTCTTTACTTCGATTATGGTGTTCTGCACTCCGCCCAATTGCTCAACGGCCTCGGCGGCTTGCTCATGTGAGAGCGGCTTGCCGTGCCAGTTGTCTTTGTTGGCGGTCAAAGGAATGCCGTGACCTTTTTCTGTCTTTGCAATAATCAAAGTCGGCTTGCCTTGCGTGGCAACAGCTTCTTTGTAGGCAGCATCGATAGCATCGAGGTCGTGACCATTGATTTCGATGGTGTGCCAACCGAAGGCGCGCGCTCTCTCACCATATATCTCGGAATGCCAGCCGAGCATGGTCTCGCCACGCTGGCCCAGGCGGTTCATATCAAGAATGGCAGTCATGTTGTCCAGTTTGTAGTGCCAGGCGCATGCCATGGCTTCCCAGACGGAGCCTTCGGCCATTTCGCTGTCCCCGAGCAGCACCCAGACGCGATAGGGAAGCTTATCCAAATATTTTCCGGCCAAAGCCATCCCCACTCCAAAGGAAAGTCCCTGCCCTAAAGAACCAGTCGCAACATCTACCCAGGGCAGAATTTCCGGCACCGGGTGCCCTTCCAGGCGACTACCCAGCTTACGCAGACTGAGCAATTCTTCGTCACTGATAGCGCCGGCGGCTTTGTACAGGGAGTACAAAAGCGGGCAGGCATGACCTTTTGAGAAAATCAACCGGTCATTATTCGGATGTTCCGGTTTCTTGAAGTCGTAGCGCAAATAATTTGTCATCAGGACAGCCATCAAATCGGCAGCCGACATGGAAGAAGTGGGATGCCCCGAGCCTGCTTGCGTAGTCGAGCGAATACTGTCGACGCGCAATTGCTGAGCCAGCTTGGTGATGCTTTGGACTGTGGCTGCTTCTGCCATTTCGCTTAACCTCTCATTGCGTTTTTGCCATTAATTTAGTGAATCTAGCGCTTGCAAAATGCAAGCCCTTCGGTAGCCGAGGATTTGAACGCCTGCCGAAATGAAATCAAAGTCTCAATATGCTAACCTCTCCGGCACTTAATTGCCACCCAAGTACTAAAGAGGACGCATTATGTCCACCGAAACGCACCTGTTGCTGGATGAGTCCATTTCCTACCGGTTGCCACGTTCGGTTGTACCGGAACGTTACGATCTACACCTGGAGCCAGAAATCGAAGCAGGCACGTTTTCCGGAACCGTTGGCATTGCGGTGAATCTTCAATCGGAAACAAACGAAGTCTTGCTCAACTGCCTGGAATTAACAATTGAGTCGGCGAAAGCAATAGATGATAAAGGCAAAGAATTAATCGCCAAAACTGACCTCGATGCTGACAACGAACGCCTGAAGTTGAGTTTTTCAAAAGCCCTAAAACCTGGACTCTGGCATCTGCAAATTGAGTTCGCCGGCATCTTGAACGAGAAGCTCCATGGTTTTTACGTGAGCTCTTACACGGATGCGTCGCTCAACAAGCACACTCTCGCCGTCACTCAATGCGAACCAACAGACGCGCGCAGAATTTTTCCTTGTTTTGACGAACCGGATTTTAAGGCTGTTTACAAAATCTCGGTTCTCGTAGACCGTGACCTTGTTGCGCTTTCCAATTCACCGGTTCAGTCAGAGAGGCTGGAGAAATCAAAGCAAGTTGCCGCGCCTTTGAGTGCCGGCAGGACGCGGAAATCTGACAAATCCGAAAAGGCAGGCAAGCCCTCGAAAGCGAGCGGCAAAAAGCTTGTTGTTTTCAAAGAAACTATGAAGATGTCGACTTATCTAGTCGCTCTGGTGATCGGCAAGTTAGAGGCAACCGAGCCTGCTCTGGTCGACGGAACACCACTTAGAGTATGGACCCCGGCGGGCAAAACCAATTTGGCCGCATTTGCCGAAAGAGTGGCGACCGCATCGTTGTCTTTTTTCAATCGCTATTACGGAATCAAATACCCGGGTGAAAAGCTTGATTTGGTGGCTGTTCCCGATTTTATGTTCGGGGCTATGGAAAATCTCGGCTGCGTGATTTTTCGAGAAAACGCGCTGCTCCTGGACGAAAAGACAGCAACACAGCCGGAATTGGAGCGTGTTGCCGATGTAGTGGCGCACGAGCTGGCGCACATGTGGTTCGGCGATCTGGCGACAATGCGCTGGTGGAACGGACTCTGGCTAAACGAAGCGTTTGCCACATTCATGCAGATGTTGGCCACTGATGATTGGCAACCAGATTGGAAACGCTGGGATACCTTCGGCGTTTCGCGCGGCCAGGCATTTTCAACAGATGGGCTCTTAAGCACACGCCCGATTGAATTCACAGTCCGCAAGCCGGAAGATGCCGAAGGTATGTTCGACGTCCTCACCTACGAAAAAGGTGCATCGGTTCTGAGGATGCTGGAGCAGTATTTAGGCTCTGAGAATTACCGCCTGGGCATCGGTCATTATTTGCACAGTCACAAGTATGAAAACGCTGAGACTACCGACCTCTGGGATGCAATCGAAGAAAAATCAAAACAGCCCGTCCGGCAAATGATGGACTCATGGATATACCAGGGCGGCTATCCGATCATTCATGCAGCCAGGGAAGAGGGCGGCCAGCGCTGGTTGCTCACCCAACATCGTTTTTTCTATCTGCCTGAAGAGAAACGCTCACACGTAAAACAAGAAAGTGTATCGCGCTATCACGTGCCAATAATGTACACGGCTGCCTTTGGAAAGGAGCGTATAACAGGACGCGTCTTATTGACTGGAAACTCAACCGAAATCAAGCTCGCCGGACATGCCGACTGGCTCTTGCTGAATGCAGGCGGTCATGGCTTTTACCGGTGCGCTTATGGAGAAGAGGAGCTGGCAGCCCTGACGAAAAATCTCCATACAGAGCTCTCGGCAGTTGAGCGCTTCGGCTTACTGAGCGACTTGTGGGCATCGACCTTAAATGGCAATCTGGACTTAAAGACATATTTCCGTCACAGCTATAAATTCAAGAGTGAAACGGACAAGAATGTCTGGACAGTTCTAATAGGGGCGATTGTTTACCTAAACCAGGTAGTCGGCAAAGGGCAACGCAGCTCGCTCAAAGAATATGTAAATCAGATGGTTCTGCCGGCGCTTGAAAAAATCGGCGTCGTCGCTGAAAAGACAGGCGGCAATAAAACGGCTTCCAGGGATGCCGTGCAAGAACAATTGCGTGGAATGCTCTTTGCCTCAGCCGGAACATTGGGAGAAAATGAAGACATCATCAATGAAGCAGCAACACTGTACGGCCGGTACAAAAAATCCAGGACTTCCGTAAGCCCGGCACTGGCTGCCGCTGCCGTCAGCGTGCTCGCCTACAACGGGGACGAGGCGCGTTATAAGGACTTCGTTCAGCAATTCAAGAAAGCGACAACGCCCCAGGAAGAAGAACGATTCATGTACGCGCTGGCCGGATTCAGAGACAAAGCACTGCTGTCGAAAACTCTGGAGAAAACGCTCAATGGAGAAATTCGCACCCAGAATGCACCATATGTAGTGCGAGCCGTGATGCTCAACCCCTGGGGTCGTGAATTAGCATGGAATTTCATGAAAGCGAACTGGGACGAAATGATGAAGGTCTATCCCGAGGTCATGATCACACGGATGTGCGAAGGCGTCACAGGGCTGATTTCGGA
>JADZFV010000519.1 GCA_020854255.1 Candidatus Melainabacteria bacterium
TAAATGCCACCAAAAGAGCCACAACAAGAAGCTCCGGCCCGCGCTCAGGATCGCGTTTCTGAAACGGCCGAACCTATTGCTCCAATTTCCGAAAAGGTTGTTGCCGAGTCAATCGGTGGTATTGTTGCGCTCAATCAAAGGGCAGAGCCGGCCAAAGGTTTTAATATCGAGGAACCCTCGACCTGGGGAAGCCCCTTCCACACCGTCAATAGCGACTATATGCGCAAAATGGGTGGTTCTCTGGCAACCGCCTTTCAACTGCAATTCGGAGCAACTGGCGAAGGAACAATCGGTACGCGAGTCGGCCAGATTGATGAAAAAACCGGCAAACCAATAACTGCAGCCGACATTAAGACGGCACTGCCCGGCAAGAAGGAAGCAGGCACCGACGCAACTACAGGGAAAGTCGTCGACAAAACCAGTGTCACAGACAAGCCTGACCTTACTAGAGAAGGCGTACTCAAAGATTACAGCGCCACTTTAGTCAAAGCAGGCTTTTCAGAGGCTGAAGCTGGAAGAATCTCTGACAGTACATATGCGCGCCTGCAGAAGGACGCTCAAGAAGGACATCTGAAAGGATCTCCCGAAGAGCAGATGAGGCGCATGGATGCAGCCCACAGAGAGATTCTCGAGAAGCCGCCGGGCGGCACTCTCAAGGACGGGCAGAAAGACTATCTCACTTACGCCGACCGCCAGAACATAGTCAAAGACTCGGCACTGCGCACGGAAAATCCTGATAAACACGTCAACCAGGGTCAACACATGACCTGCGCCCTGCACTCGATGGGCAAACAAGAATTGGAAGCAGGCGATCCGGCCAAAGTGGCTGAGAGAACCAGAGATCTGGTCAATAATGGCTTCACGACTGCCAGAGAGCAGGACCGTAAAGGTCCCAACGGCGAAATAATTCCCGGAAAAGAAAGAGTCGTCCAGGTAGATTCGCTCAGCTTGAAGCCAGACTTCGAAGCAAGCCGAACCGTCAATTCACGCAATTACGGCGACAGTGGCAAGCAAGGGCCGGCTGGTCAGGTTTATGCGGCCTTTGCCGGACAGCTGGCGGCCGACCTCAAGTCGGAGCGCGAAGGCGGAGTCACATCGGCAGAAGGCATCCACAATGCATCCAACGTATATATGGCTGCTCATGCCAATGAACGCGGCGCCAGGTCGTCTCAGACTTCTACCAATGAAGGCGTTTTCGCCAGAGACGCAAAAGGTAACTTGCACTACGAAGGCGACGGACCGCAAGTCGGTATCTGGGACGTCGCGCACCTCAACCGCGCAGCCGGCGGGGCAGACGGAGCAGTATTTGCAAGCTCGAGCCTGTTTAAAGACGGCAGGGGCGATACCCCGCCTCCGGGATATCCCCCGGATTTGCAGATCAGCACATTCAGAAACACCGATGAATTGCGGGCCAAGCTGGCAGATTTCCAGAAAAAAACTGGACAATCCGGACAAATCGGCGTCAATGCACCATTCTTGCCGGGCGGTGGCAGAAACGGACATGGCATGCATGCCATGAACATCAGCGTTAATGCCGACGGCTCATTCAAACTCGACAATAACTGGGGCGCCAAAAACGATATCGGCAGAGTGTCAGATAGAGACGTAGACATCGCTACCAACAAGGCCAAATGGAATGTCCAGGGCGGCGGAGGCGGACGAACACCTGATGACGGCACGAGATTCGGACCTTCGACCGGACGAAATCCGAATGAAACCGAGCAGGATTTCCTGAAGAGAAAGGAAGACGAGAAAAACAAAAAGGAAGAAGAAGACAAAGCAAAAGAACTGGAGCTGAAAGAACAGCAAAAGATCAAAGAGGGAGAATTGCGACTGAAAGAGCTGGAAAAACAAGCAAATCTCCAGTACATCAAGGACATGTTCGCTTACGAGCAAGCCAGCGAAAGAGCAAAAGCCCTGGGCGTCGCCAATACGATGACCAGGCCTGTCTTGACTCACCATGTCTAATTGAGTACCAGACATGCGCGTCGATCTGGGCACAATCAAATCTATAAACCTGCCGGATGCATTCATGAAAGGCGAAGTTTTATTCGGCGGCATGGGTCAAAATTGGCGCAAAACCTTTCATCCCCGAGAAAAGAAGGATGCTCAGGACGTAACCATCACGTCCATGTTTCGCGGCAGCCCCACCCTGGAATTAGATGGAAGAACCTTCAGAACATTGCTTAGACAGCCTGCCGGCGTTATTTTTTCTGCTGATAAGGACACCAAAATTGAAACTCATCGGACTTTTTGTTGACGCCAAGCCAGACAAGAGAGAATGCATTGTCGAAGAATTGATCTTTGAAGCTCAGACCCGTGAGCTATACGAGAAATACCGCGGTGGTTTCGAAAAATCCTTGACCTCCATTGAGTGGGACTGGAACTAAAATTTTTCCTGGCTTTCCATTACGGGTATGATCAAGCAGGTACTTTACCTGCGGCATGGCCTTGAGAGATGACCGGGAATCCATTCAAAACCCCAAAACTGTCCGAGCTCTCAGATGAAGCTCAAAACTTGCTTTCCTTTTACCGTGCGGTTTGGGATGA
>JADZFV010000520.1 GCA_020854255.1 Candidatus Melainabacteria bacterium
GGAGTAGTTATTAGCGTGTTTTGAGCTGTTCCAGGTGCTCTTTGGCTTGCTGTGCCCGAGGGTCGGAGGGGTTAATCAGTTGCAAAAATTGACTTAATTCCGCAATCGCGCCATCTCTGTCGCCGCTTTTCTCCATAGCCCTGCTCAGTAAGAAATGCACATTGGAATCATTGGGCGAAAGTTTTGCCGCGTCTTTATACGCATTCACTGCCGGCACCACATATCCCTGCACCATCAGGGCAGAGCCCAGCGTGACGCGTGCTGAAGCCGACTTCGGATCAAGTCGCACTGCTTCTTTCGCTTGCGCCGCAGATTGGTCGACATCGCCGTTTTTCATAAGCCCGTAGCTGAGCCGCTCTCGTAAATCAGAGCGGGCTGGATACAAATCTACAGCCTCTTCGAGATAGCGAACCGAGTCTTTTACTTGACCGGCTGCCAGCGTTTTTTTCGAGAGCGCCATCAAAACAGATGTGTCTTTCGGATTGAGCCTATATGCGGTGTTTAATTCCTGCATACTATTTTCCGCGTCGCCGAGTTTATCCAAAATGCGCGCGTAGTTGAGGCGAAAAAGCGCATCGGTTGGATTTACGGCGATTGCTTTTCTCTGCATCTCAGCCGCTGCTTTCCAGTCGCCTTTGAGAGCCAGAGCCGTTCCGCAGTCTGCAAGCGCATCTGCATATTTCGGGTCGGCGGCAATGGCCAGTTTGTACTGTGCCAGAGCCTCGTCAAGCTTTCCGTCAGCGATAAGCTTGCTCGCCTTCAAATAGGCCCCCTCTGCTGAAAGAAAGGAAGCCACCGACGCGGGGAGATTTGCAACCCGCTCCGCCGGTGGTGCGCCAATCACGAGGTCTGTTCCTGTCCATGTGGATTTCATGAGTGGAACTTGCTTCTTCTTCGCATCGGCCGTGCTTGTATCTGATGCGGTTTTTTCTCTGGTGATGGCAAATGCTTTGCTGAGCGATATCAGTCCGTCTTCCTGGCGCAGAGCGCTGATAAGGTTTTTGGAAAACGCTGTGTTGCGCGTAATTTCGTTTGGTTGGCTGGACGATAAAATGACAAATCCATTGCCCATAACGACCTTTTCGAGGTCGACATTGAACAGTGCTTTGGATGGTTCGAGCGACTTCGCGCCGTCGGTTAACTGGGCTGCGCCACTGTAAGCTGCTTGCAAGACGAGCACGATGCGATCTGATTTTACGTTCTGTTTTAGCGTGCTCATCAGCGATTGCATCGAGATGCAGGTTCCATAAATGTTATCGAGCGCGCAGTCGTAGGAGCATAGATAAGTATTGCCGTCGGTGGTTGGAAAGCTGCTTGTGGCAATATACACGACAACCAGATCATCCGGGCCAGCCCCGCTGCCGAGAAAACTCGGACCAAGCGCGTTCATGATATTCGGCTTTTGAGCATCCGAATCAAGAAGAAGTTTTACGTGACTGGCGTCGAAGCGACCACCATGCGGGTCTGTCAAATATTGGTAGAACTCCTTGGCGGACTGAGCCATGTCTCCTTCGTGTGCGGGAGTGAGACGCCCCTCTTTGAACTTCGATGTTCCGATGACGACCGCCCATTTCTGTTTTACCAATCTATTGGTGCCGCGCGCGGTCGGATTCAAATCCTGGATTTTGGTGAACTCAACTCCGGGCAATTTTGCTGGCGCCGTTGATGTTGTTCCTGCTGGTGGTGTTGTTACTGGTGCCTTTGATTCACTGTCGCCGGCTGACTGACTCCAGGCGGGAACGGCTGTCGCGGTCAAAACCAGCAGGCAGCTCGCTAGAGAATATAGATGTTTCAAAATAAACCTCATTTACTTCCCGTGAAAGAGTTGAATACTCGCGGACACCATTTCGCCCGTTGTCGAAGTCAGGCGAACCAAGCTGCTTCCGCCAGGACTTGCCACCTGTGAAATCGGCGAAAAGTCGTCGGGAATCATGACCGGATTGGGATCGTCCCACGACAATTTCATGCGTGTTAGACACACTTCTTTCTTGCCGTCATTTGCCGGCGTTGCGAAGCAGGTCAAATTGCCGCTCTTGATCATTTCCTCGGTGACGTCAAATTTCTCCGGCGCGAATACCAGCCCCAATTTTTCGGTGCCGGGATTACTGTCGAACTGCATCCAGCTTTGCTCAGGAATCGCGTAGTCCTTGCCAGCCTTCAAATGGTTTTCAGTGCCGTAGGCTTTATTCGGAAACAGCAAATCACTCTTGCCGGTGGTACCCGCCTTCATCACCAAGTAGGCATATCCGTCGGTTTCTGGAATTAAGTGGAAGCGAATCGCGTCTCCAGTTTTGAATTCCGTCTGGTTGTTGCAGCGGAAGATCTTGCCGTTGCGATTCAGCTCAATCCAATAACTGATTTTGGGGCGACTGCTGATTGCAATGCGATTTTTAAATTCACTCGCGGGAGGCGGCGCCGGAATCGATGAGGCGATTGATGTCGAACTCAACGAGGAATCCGACGTTGAACTCGATGAGAAGTTTGATGCAGGATAAAACACCGGATTATTATCCACTGGGATAGCGATTGTTTTCCTCACACTTCCCGATTTCCCGGACCCCCCGGCAACCCCTGCATTCCCTGAATTTGTTTTACTGGAATTGTCCGCATCTGTTGCCGAATATTCTGAATTCGATGCCACCACTGGCAGTTTGTTCTTAATGCCGGTTATTGCGGGATCGAGCGGTGCTACGTTGCTATCGATCCACGAAAGTACAAACTTGATGTCCTCCGGATTGAACTGCCCTTCTTCGAATATCAGGTGTTCGGAGTTTTTGCTTAAGACCATTTGCCGATTCGGAGTCGAAAGTCGTTCGAAGAGTTTCCATGTTCCGGCTGGTCGGATCAGCTTATCGTTGCTTCCTTGAATGAAAAGCACTGGAGTGTCCTTCACCATAGCTGCCGCGTCGAGATTGCCGGACATGAAAGTGTCGAGCTGGACAAATTCTTTGGGCGAAAAACTGGTGCGCATCAGGGGATCTGTTTTCCACACATTGCGCAGCTCTTCTTTCTCGGAAATTTTATTGACTGCGGCCATAGCCGAGTCTGTCATCTGTTTGTTGAATCCGCCCAACATCGTCTGAAGACCGGCTTTGACTCCGACTTTATTTCCATCTTCCAGGCTGAAGCGATCTTTTGCCGGTACCGATGAAATCAACCCGGCGACAAGTTCGGGAAAGAGTGCCGTCGCGCGAAGGGCGATGGCACCGCCCATCGATTCGCCCAAAATGATTACGGGCAAATCAGCATGTTTTTTGTGAATTCGCTGGAGCGCAACCTTGATGTCGGCAAGGCTTCCGTCAAAGTCGAGTTCTGTCTTGCCGGCGATTTCTTTGCGCTCGCCAAATCCACGCATGTCTAAGGCGTAGGTCGCGATGCCGTCCTTCGCCATCTCCTTGCCGAAGGCAGTGTAGGTGCCTTTGTGCATGCTAAAACCGTGGATGCACAGTATTGCCAGACGCGGCTTTATGCATGCCGGCGGGGCCCATTCAAGTAAGGGCGCGATTATGGCAGGAGTGCTCGGGAGGCGAACCTGTTTGGCGCCTTCCCGGTCGACGATGGCAGCGTTTGCCACTTTGGTGGTTTCGGCCGCTATCGCCGCCGACGTTGAACAAGCGAAACCAACCGCAATGAAAGTCGCGAGCGCTGAATTATTGGTGATTTTGGAGTTATGCACAGCTAATACCTACCGGCTCTGACGGACAAGCGGAGTGCCTTGGGTGCTTGACTACTGTAGTCTAACACCCTGAAACGTTGAGTGTATCAGCCTTATGCTTGTTTAACAGGCGAATTTAAAAATTACTTACCGTGCAAGAGTTGTATGCTCGCCGCCACCATGCCGCCGGTCGTCGACATTAAGCGCACCAGGCTGCTTTCAGCGGCATTTGCCACCTGGCTAACCGGCGAAAAGTCGTCCGGAATCATGACGGGCATTGGGTCATCCCACGACAATTTCATGCGTGTCGGACACAGGTCTTTTGAGCCATCGTCAGCCGTCGAGACGAAGCACGTCAAAGTGCCGTTTTTCAGCCTGTCGGCCGTGACGTCAACTTTATTCTGACCGAAGACGAGTCCTAATTGCTCGGTTCCGGGATTCTGGTCGAATTGCATCCACCCGACAGCCGGAATCGGGTAATCCTGTCCTTTCTTCAGATAGTTCTGCGTGCCATAAGTCTTATTGGGAAACAGCACGTCGCTCTTTCCGGTCGTGCCGGCTTTCATAACCAGATAAGCATAACCGTCGCTTTCCGGAATTAGATGGAAGCGAATTTGATCGCCGGATTTGAATTCCATTTTGTTGTTGCAGCGGAAGATCTTGCCGTTGCGATTAAGCTCTATCCAATAGCTGATTTTCGGACGACTGGTCGTGGCAATACGATTTTTAAATTCAGTCGGGGCAGGCGGAGGCGGAAGTGTCGCGGTACCAGTTGCAGTACCACTGCCGGTTCCGCCCTCAGTTTCAGAACTACTTGCATGAGCTGCGTCGGTGCCCGAGTACTCTTCCTTTGATGCCACTACCGGTAGTTTATCTTTGGAGCCTGCACGAACGGCAATCTGGGGATCGAGAGAGGCGATATTTCTATCGAGCCATGTCACGACGAATTTCAAATCATCGGGTCTGAATTGCCCTTTTTCAAATATCAGGTGCTCGGAGTTTTTGCTTAAGACCAATTGCCGATTTGCAGTAGCAAGCCTTTCGAAAAGCTTCCATGTTCCAGCTGGACGAATCAATTTATCGTTCGTGCCTTGTATGAACAAAACAGGCGTGTCCTTCACCAGCGGGGCAACATTCAGATTTTGTGCCAAAAATTTGTCGAGTTGTACAAACTCCTTAGGCGAAAAGCTAGTTCGCATTAGCGGGTCTGTCTTCCACTGGCTGCGGAGCTCTTCCTTTGCTGAAATCTTTTGCACCGCGGCCATTGCCACGTTGGTCATCGGTTTTCTATAACCGCCAAAAATTGTCTGGAGCCCTGCCTTTTCTGCAACATGCCTTTCGCCTTCACTCATGGCAAAACGGTCGCGCGCCGGAACCGACGAGATAAGCCCATTGATGAGCTCGGGATAGAACGCGGTTGCTCGAAGCGCTACCGCGCCGCCCATCGATTCGCCCAAAATGACTACCGGCAAACCGGGATGGTTCTTGTGAATTTGCTCGAGCTGAGCTTTGATGTCGGCAAGACATCCATCGAAATCGAGTTCGGTGCGCTCTGAGGTAGGTTTGAGCTCGCCGAATCCACGCAAGTCCATCGCGTAAGTGGCGATGCCGCCCCTGGCCATTTCCTTGCCGAACGCGTCATAACAGCCTTTGTGCAAGCTGAATCCGTGAAGACACAGCATAGCGACACGAGGCTGTACACCCGTGGGTGGCAGCCATGAGAGGCACGGAGCGCTTTTTGCTGCTTTTGTCGGGGCGCGAAGCGTTTTTGGACCCGACTCGTCGCTAGCGCCTGAGCCGGCGTCTGAGCGCGTGCCGGAGCCATCGCTTGACCCATCGCTTGCGCCTGAAGCTGCTGTATTGCTATCGTCGTTCGCGTATGAAGCTAGCGCAAAGCCAACACTAACGAATGCAAACAAGGTTGCCAGTGTCGAATGCAAGATACATTTATGGATGTGCATAGCTGATCCCTGCCGCTCCTGCGGTTTGGCCGACTCGCTTTCCGACCGTTTGCCAACGAACTTTCGGACAAAACACTTAATGAACGCGGTTGTCGCTCGGAGTGCGAGGAAACAATGACAGCTTATCACAACACCCTATAAGTCGTACCAGCGGAACAGGGCCGGCAAAAGAGGGCACGGTCGCGCTCCAGAGAAGCCCGGCTGGCGCTGGATGCACAGTCCGGTGTGTTCACAATCGTGAAAGATAAGACATGGGCGGAGCCGCAATTGCAGCCCGCACATGAGCTGAATAATCCGGTGCCCCGGATCGCTTCTTTCGATCAATCTTAAATGTATGATCGCGACGAGATTTAGACCAGGCTTCACATCCCAGACGAACAAGTTCATCGCTCATTGACTTGTCAAATCAGTCAAGTCTTCAGATTGTTCTTCGATTATTTGAAGGAAGAGTGGAGAATCTAAGTCGAACAGATGCGATAGAAATACATCTGGGTGCTGCGCTTCTAGATCGTGACCTCCGCCTACCGAGTGAAAGCCAGCTTTCGCCTATATCACGAAGAGCTTGAGCCTAAGCACATTACTGAGGCGTTTGGCTTACCTGTTTCCTTCAGATGAATAGTCAACCGGCTCGCTATAGTGATACCACCCATGGGATCATCCTCATTCAAGGTTAGGATTGCTCCAGTAAGAGCGCGCCAATTTATGCGCCCCATAGACGCCCCAGCCAATTTCTGCTCCATAAAAAAACTCCGTCTTGCGGCGGAGATTTGGATGGTGGGCGAGAGAGGACTTGAACTTCCACGTATTGCTACACTAGATCCTAAGGAGATCACAGGGCGGCGATGACAGCAATTTCCTGCTCGACGAGCCAATGGAGCGGTTTTGCCGACAAAAGGCGAGTGTGAAAAGAGAGGCACACCCGGCTGATTGTCAGTGCCCGGATAATTGCGCATAGGTGTGATTACTTGCGCAAAACAGCCAAATGATTGCGCAAAAGGTAAATGGTTGCGCATAGAAGGGGCACAATTGCGGAATCGGTTTGTTGCACTAAAGGCGAGCAGCCAAGAAGTGTTGTTCAAGCTGGCTCTACTTACCACTCGGCTTCTTAAAGAAAAGTGCGGCATCCTTTAATAAGGGCTCCCGCTATTAAAGGAACCTTTAATAAGCATGACAATTGACCTCAAAGGGAGACCAGGAGAGCAAATTCGCTGTTCAGCTACCAATCCGTTGTTGAGGTCCGGTTTGAGAGCGGCAACGATTGCTGGTAAACCGCCTGGATAATGCCGAATCGTGTAATAGAGATCATATGCGTCTTTGCTCTTATACCGGTCTTCCATGCAAACTGCCTTCATCACCGTCAGTGGTACCACGTCAGCCACTCGACATTTGGCCGAGTACTTACCACCTCGGTTCGGCAGCTCACCACTGATCTCGACTTCCTTGAATCGCGAGTACACAAGATCTACGCCGCGTGCCTTTAATGCCATCACATCCTGAATGGGCTCATGGCGCCGTTTCTTTCCGGAGTCTACATCATACTGTCCAGTCAGCAGATCAACGACAACAGTGTATGTGGTTTCTCCCAACTCGATATCGCGAAAATACTGGAACTGCTTCGCCTTCTCTGTGTTGTGGCGATAGCCGTGCCCAACGAGAAGCTCATGGATTGTGGCATACGCCTCCTCTGGTATCTCCAGATGGTTAAGTGCGAGGTCTACGTCTAGCGTCCCTCGATGCGGATCGCTTGGATCATTTGCAATTAAAAGTTGGGACGAAGCCACCCACAATGAAGATCGATTGCCAATACTATCCGAGTAATCGACTGAGTTCAAGAATTACCGACTCGCATGCAGCCAGTTGTTCCTTTGAGTAACCGCTTGCAGTGGGAAACATCAATTACTTTCTTCCCCACGACTTTCTGATTGTAGAATCCAGGATGAACTCTGCTGTTTCCTGCGCACGCCCTTTCTGCGCCGAAAAATCAAGATAGAGCTGAAGGTCACTGACTACCCAGCGATCATGAACAAGGCGTTTGCCAAAAAAGATATCCGGGTCTGATGGACTCAACAAAAGCAAGTTTCCTCCTGTATCCACGCGTTTTACACCAAGCATGTCCGCGATTGATTGTACGTGGGACGACAGATAGGCTGAAGCACGGTTCACAACGCGGACATACTGTGTTCCTACCAATCCGGCTCCCGAAAATAGTGTGAACGCATGTTCAACACTCTCGCGTGTGCAGATATCAGCAAGTGCTTGTTCAAGCTCGGCTAAGGATTTGCTTGAATAAAACTGCACTTGGTTGTGTTTATCAAATTGGTATGCCAGTGCCCATCGGTGGAGCAATTCCTCTGGATTGGTGATGACAAACATATCTCCGCGTCGTTGAGCCAGCTCGCTGTCGATCAGTTTTGTCTTTATCTGCGAGACGAGACCAGTGCTGACATCAGCCGATTTAGCGAGTTCATGGACATGCCAGGGGTGCTCTGGATCTGTTAACAGACGCCTGATGACGCGGCTGCTCTTTGCATAGAACAAAGATCGGAGCAGTCGCTTCTCCGGTTCAGCGCTAAGTCCTACGCGCTCGATGAAAATGTTGTCGAAGGCCAGCCGGCAGTTGCCTGCGAGATCGACGAATCCTACGCCGGCGTCATTGCAGATCTCCTGGGACTTTGGACTGATGAAAGGCGCCGCAAATACGAAGTAGTTATTCTTCAACTCATTGCGGCGGCACCACTGCTCCCAGAGCGCGATAGCGTTGCGAACAATTCGAGGCTGACCGCTCCGGCTAACTTCGACGGCGAGTTTCCATGCACTGCCTGCAACCTTAGCGGTGATAACAAGATCTGCGGCATCATAGCTTTTAGAATTGGACTGTACTCGAATATCCGTGACAGCAGGGACTGACTTTAGGACGTCAGATACTCGCTCCGAAACCGTGAAGTCCAGAGAATCCGTATTTTGTTGCTTTTCCTTTGATTCCATCAGATTGAGTTCATCACTACTTTTGCGTATTTTAGCATCTGTTAAATGAGTGAAGAGTATTATGTGTCGTAGTAACCTTCACTCATGGATATAGATTTAACAATCGCTAAAGATCTTCAATACAACGGGCTGGCAGTTGCTAACTGTTAGCCGACAAGAAGAGTACGCGTGATTAAGGCAGAGCCAAAGAAAAAGGCAAGGCGTTAGGTCTCGATTGGGGAACGCAACATCACAACTCACAAGTTGGCTGAGGGTGCCGGGAAGCATTACAAAGCGAAGCTTCTATGCGTGTCGCGGATCCGATTGCTTCTATCTTTTGGTACTCTGGCTTCTTTTGCTATTTTGCTCCAGTCAGATACAGCAGACTGGACTTCGTTTAATATCGTCTTGGCGGCCCCGCGCTTGAGGGAAATCGTCTTGGCACAATCTTCAAAGTCGTCAAGGGTGAAACCATCCCTTTTGCCATTCAAGGACATCTGATGTTTGCCAAGCCATTTATTGGCCGGATCGTAAGCGTAGGTCATGTCGAAGGCTGGGGATAATGACCAAAGACCTTCTTTATTCATCAGGAAAGCTATGTTCTTTACGTGATCATCTTGGTTGCGGGCAATGACGTTGAATGCCATGCGCCGAAACAATTCTTCGGTAGCAGACATCGGCAGTCCTAACTGCTTTAGCACCTGAAACGCCTGCTCGTAAGAATATGCTGCCGGCTGATTATAATCGAAGTGCGCTACAGCACCGAGCGATTGCATGTGAACTTTCTCGCCGGTACTGGTGCGGTCAAATCGCTTGGCCATGAAATGGTGCCTTCCATTCTCTTCTAAGATTCGACACTCATGCATCTCAATACCAGCGGCAAGAGCCATTTTGTAATATGCATACTCCACTAATCCGTATCCCAGGGGCAAGGTAAATCCTTTGTCCCTGTTTCCTGAAACTCCATCAAACTTTAGCAACCAATATGAAAAACTAGATCCCGCTGCGATTTGTCCTGATCGCACTTCATTCGTATCGGGATTCCATGCAATAATCGCCTTGGGGCGAGCGCCACCAGCGGAGGTCCCAATTCGAAGAATCTCTTGAAGTGCTGCTTCTTTATGTTTATCAGTGAGCGACACCTTAAAATTCTCACGCTCAGTCAAGATCTCGCTCGCCAGTTGGACGAGTTCGTCAACAGCAATCTTGCTTGCCTTCCTTGTCCGGGGTCCTTTCGCTGGTACAAATTCCAGAGCTCCCATGCCTCGTGCACCTATGTAGCATAACTTTTCTACTGGATCCATGCTGTCCGCTGGTCGTCCTTTTTGAGCTAACCATGCGTTAATAACAGCGTTACCAAACTTGTCTGGAAGTGCATCGGCCAGCATTCCCGGCAGCCCCTGGAATGTCTCCGTGGATAGTGTCGGAAACGAATATATCGTGCTCGACAGTGGCATCATAAGCGGTGCCACCTGAATGCCGCTTTTTGTAAACCTTGGTTGGTATTGAAAGCTTGAGTAGCCACGATCTTCGTCCCAGGAGATCGCTCCGATGGTAGTACCCCAAAGTGTTACAGTCGCAACGTTCATGATTCATCGTCCCATTTCCAACTTGTAGAAGGGCTATCTTCTTCCCTTCGACGAGAGGCACGTTTTCGCTCTTCTTTCTTGAGCTTTGCTTGCTCAATTGGACTAGGAGGAGATTCAGGGACAAGTGCATCGAAATTGTTGACGAGTCTAAGGGCCCTTAAGATACGAATCAAATTGGACAGTTGAGTCGACTGTCCCTGTTCCAGTCTATAAACGGTATTAACTCCTGTGCCCGCCTCGTCTGCTAACTCTTTCTGTGTGAGATTCTGATTGAGTCTATGCCGGAGCAGTCTTTCGCCTAACTCCTCAAGAATTGCCGTATCTGATAGCGGTCCTTCAATTCGCATAATCCACCACTTTTGAAGGGTAATAGAATGTTTCCCTTGTTAATCTACCACTACTGGTGGATTGTATCACATCTAAGAACCCACCACAATTGGTGGATAATTAGCAAAAAAGCACATAACCCACCATAAGTGGTGAATTATGTGTGTTAGGCACTATTTGGGTCGGAAAGTGTTGGATCGTTGTCGCAATGCAAAAGACTGTAATCTCATGGAGAATAGAAAAAGCTCGAAATTGGCTCTAGGACTGATTTCAAGGCTCATCGATCGCGAAAACCCTGGACATGCAGTTTCTACCGAATGTTATGACACTCGCTTTTTCCGCGAGTTTTCATTTCCA
>JADZFV010000521.1 GCA_020854255.1 Candidatus Melainabacteria bacterium
CACGATGAGCAACCGAGAACTGGTACTACCATTGGTGATCGCAGTCAGATATTCTTGAGGCGTTGTCTTTGTAGAAAGATCTGGACTAAATGAGTGGAAATGGCTGTAGGGGCGCATTGCATGCGCCCCTACAACGGACTAAGTGAGCTACCGGGATACCGACAGCAACGAGCTATTGCCAAAAGTGCCGTTTCCACATTCCGTTAAGTGCACGGTATTGCGCTTAGAGCCCATTTTGACAATCGCGCTTGAAATTTAGTGTGCCTTAACGATGCCATCGCATCTGGTTGCATGTCGGCCCCAGAGGACGGCGACGCTCGAGCCGTCTGCAAAGTTTGCAACAAGGAGACCCCGGCATTAATGCCGGGGTCTCCTTGTGAGGATGAGGAAAACGACAAAAGTCCGATCCAGCCCGCACAGGCATTGCCATCGCAATAATCAAAAATGACTGGACAAGGGTAGTTCCATGTCAATCGAATGAAGAACGGCAGTATTACTTCAATCCTTCCAAGCAGTGGTGAGCGTTGCCCAGATGTCTTCTGTAAGAAGCGGATTGATTATGGATGTACCATGAATATTGAATTGCCGATCCCCGTTGTATAGCACGGCACCGCTGGTAATACCCTTTACTCCAAGTGCCTGAAACCATTTCAGACCTTTGACGAAGTCAGTTGAAAACGTACCAGCCGACTTGATCTCGACCGGGATGAGCCGTCCTTGTTTCTTGATTAGCAAGTCGATCTCGTTGCCGTGAGAATCGCGGAAAAAGTAAAACTCATGCCGAATACCCCGGTTCATAGCGCCTTTCATAATATCCGCGATGACAAGATTTTCAAATAAACTACCGCGCAAGGGGTCGCGGTATGCTTGCTCGGCTGTGTGTATACCGAGGAGAAAAGCGGCAAGTCCTACATCCGTGAAGAAAATCTTTGGCGACTTGATCGTGCGCTTGCGCACGTTTTCGGAAAACGGCATCATCTCAAATATTACGTATGAAGCTTTCAAAACGGAGAGCCAGTTTCGCAAGGTAGTGGTCGAGACTCCGACGTCATTTGCCAACGAGTTTAGATTGACAATTTGCCCCACCCGCCCTGCCAAAAGCGTAAGAAACTGTTGAAACTGGGTTAAGTCACGCAACAAGATCATGGCTCTGACATCACGCTCCACGTACGTTTGCAAATAGCTGTTGAAAAATCTACGCGCATCGAGTTTGTCTTCCCAGACACGCGGAAAGCAGCCGCGCACAATCATGGCAAAGGGATCTGTCGCTGTTGTATAGTGTCGAATCTCATGAAGGGAAAATGGCCAGAGGGTGAGCATAGCGGTTCTGCCCGCCAAAGACTGGGTGATGGCTTCGTGAAGTTGCGGCTGATGGCTGCCGGTAAGGATAAATTGTCCGCGTTTCTTGGTCTTAGCTTTATCGACCATTCCCTGGAGATATGAAAGCAAAATTGGAAGGCGTTGAATTTCATCCAGAATTCCCCCGTCTTTCAACTGCTCTAAAAACCCCCGCGGGTCGGCTTCGGCTGCGGCGCGTGTATCAGGGTCCTCAAGCGAGAAATAGGGCTTGTCTGGAAATGTCATTGTTGCCAGAGTAGTCTTGCCTGATTGGCGAGGACCAAGAACAGTTACGACTGGATATTCAGCGGCTGAACGGACGAACTCGCTAGTGATGTCTCGAATGATCATGCTTGTAATGATGCCAGATGTTGTGTAAAACGCAACTAAAACTTCTGATTTACACATTTTCTAATCATAAAATACAATTGTCCCTTTCATCTGAGAAAATCTAGTATTCACGAGAGGCTGACCATGTCTGATTCCGAAATTCAAAGCAAACCAAATGACGGCAAAGAGCCGCTCAGCCTTTCACCTCCGCGCGGCATGCGCGACTTGCTGCCCAGAGAGACGGCATTGCGCGACTGGGCCATAAGGGCGATTCTGGAAACCTATGAGCAGTTTGGCTTTTCACGAATAGAAACACCTGCTATGGAACACTTGCAAAACCTCAAAGGTGGCGAAGGCGGGGAGAACTTGAAACTCATCTATGAAGTGCTCAAACGCGGAGAAAAACTGGACAAGGTTCTTGAAACTTCCAGGGTCGACCGCGATCAACTGGCCGATCTTGGTTTGCGCTTTGACCTTACTGTGCCGCTTGTCCGCTATTTCTCAGCCAATCAAAACGACCTGCTATTTCCTATGAAAGCCATTCAAATCGGCTCGGTATGGCGCGCAGAAGCACCCCAGAAAGGACGATTTCGCCAATTCACGCAATGCGATATCGACACCCTCGGAGTCAAATCCGAACTGGCCGAAACCGAGCTTCTGATTGCCTCGTCTCAGGCTTTGCTCAATCTGGGCTTCGAAAATTTTCGTATTCGCATAAACGATCGCCGGCTGCTTGCGGCGATCGTTGCTCATTGCGGTTTTAGCGGCCGCTTCGAGCCTGTTTTGATTGCCATCGATAAACTCGATAAGGTAGGAATTGAGGGCGTCGCAAAAGATCTTCTGGAACACGGACATGCGCAGATCGCAGTCGACAAACTGAAGGCGATACTGACAGCTTCGCAAGCGCAGGATGCTGATTTGACAAGCTTTGCAGAACAACTGAGCCTGGGAGATCCCACTGCGATCACATCGCCTGAACTTGGTCAGGGTCTGCAAGGGCTGGCAGCCATAATTGACGCAGTGCAAGCAAATGCGTCCGAAAAATACGACATCGTTTTCGATCCGACTCTCGTCAGAGGCATGGGCTACTATACCGGTCCTATCTTCGAAATCGGCATGAAAGGCTACTCTTATTCGATGGGTGGTGGCGGACGATACGACAATATGGTCGGCAAGTTCTCCGGTCGTGAAGTCCCAGCCTGTGGATTCTCGATCGGATTCGAGCGCATCATCGGCGTTTTGATGGACCAGGGAGCAAAACCAAAAGACGCGCGCGAAAAACTGGCATTAATATTTGATCCGGACAGGGACGTTACCGCCGATGTCATGAAAGCAGCATCAAAACTGAGACAAGAAGGTTATAGCGTATCGGTTCATCCGCGCAAAAAGGACATGAAAAAACAACTCGATGCATTTCTGCAGCACGAATTTACCAAATTCGTCGCTTTTCGAGGTCAAGTCGACAATCTCGAAATCAAGACACTGGGCAACAAGTAAAACTTACTCCTGCAACCAGCCGAGCTGTCTAAACGACTCGTACAAGCTCAATTTGCCGCGCTTGCAATAATCGAGCGCGATCATGGCATGCTCGAAAGTGAGCTGGCCGCCTATCACCATGATATGCGCATCGTATGCGGCTCTCAATGTCATCGGATCGCCGACGCCGGAGGTTTTCAAAATGTCGTGCAAAAGAACTGAATCGCGAATCACATCTTTGATCGCATTGTCCATTTCGTCCTGAGTGACGATGCCCGTCACTTTCAATAATTGAGCCAATCCTACCGCTTCAAAACCCAGACCGCCGGCCGATACCGCAGAAGCTTCCTGGGCAGCCGCAAATTGAGCCGCTTCATAAGCGATTTCAGCGATTACACCATCAACTGCATTCCTGCGCACGGGCGATTGGACAGCGGCAGGTTCTGAAGGGCGAACAGATTGAACGGGCTGAACTGGTTGAGCAGGTATTTCAGCAACCGGAACTTCCGCAACTGCCGCGGGAACAGGAGCCGCCGGAGCAGTCTGATTGGGCAGCTGAGCATAGCTCTGCATGATTGCCAAAGCAGGCGGCGGCGCTGCGGGAGCAGACTGAACGGGAACCTGAGCATAGCTTTGCATAATTGCCGGTGCCGGTGCCTGCGGCTGCGCGGGAGGCATGGCGGGCGGCTGCTGAAAACCTGGCTGGGCACCCTGACTCTGATCGTAAGCTTGCGGGCTGGTCGGCTGGGCAGGCAGCGGAGAATAACCAGGGGGCGGCTGAGGAACCAACCCTTGCGAGGGCTGCTGTGCGGCGCCCGGAACCGTACCATATTCACCACTGGCGGTGACAAACTGCTGCATTGGCTGTGCGGTTGCGGCAGCCTGATCCGGCTGTGCATATGTGGGCGGGGCGGCAGCTTGCACAGG
>JADZFV010000522.1 GCA_020854255.1 Candidatus Melainabacteria bacterium
CTTCTATATTCAATGCAAAAAGGAATTCATTGCCAATCCGACTGAGGAAGGCAGGCGCGACTTAAATGCATTGAACTGGGGAATCAGCAATTTCGATCGCTACCGTTTGCTGACAGGAACGGAGGCTTGAGGACAGATCAGTGTTAACTGGTTGCACACTCAAATGCTGCGCGAACTGAACAGAGAAGCGCCTGCAGAAATGAGGCAAAATTTCCTCTCCCAGAGTGACCGGTTGCGTGTAGAGCGATATCGTTCTTCAAGATAGGTTTCATCCGGGTATTGCGCGAAGACGGTTTTCCTGTTTGCATCAGCCGCGGCAGGAAAACTGTTTTTCATTGGCATAAAGCCAGGTTTCAGGTATCCGCAGCATAGGAACTTTGCAAAATCGAGCCCGTCCCGTTGTTGATTGAGACGAAGGAGACGCGGTTTCATGCCTGATAAGTTCGAGATTGCCACCTATCTGCGAGAAACCGGCTTACTACTGAGCGCTAAGGGCGAGAATCAGTTCAAAGCGCGCGCATATTTGAAAGGTGCGCAGGCGCTCGAGTCGTCGCAGGCGGACCTGGGCAAACTCATAAGAGAAAATACCCTCACCTCGATTCCCGGTATAGGTCAGTCTCTAGCTAAGACAATTGCGGAAATTTATCAGTCCGGCGAATCACACGTTTTGCAAGAATTGAAACAAGAGATGCCCGAGGGTACGATCGAGCTTTCGAGAATACCTGGTCTGACGCTCGAGAAAATAAAGGAGCTGAGCAAATCGCTCGGTGTCAGTACAGTTGCGCAATTGGAAAAAGCGCTTGAAGAAGGCCTTATTCGCGAAATTCCGGGTTTTACAGCACGCAGCGAAAGAGCGCTGCTTGGCAAAATTCAGCGCATGAGAACAAGAGCCAGTGCAATTTTACTGGTGGACGCTCTGGAGATTGCGGAAGAATTGATTGCTTACATGCGATCTTCACTGAGGGGGATCGAAATTGAAGTAACCGGTGATGTGCGGCGCTGGTACGAAGCGGTGGAAACGGTTCAATTGGCAGCGAAACATCGTCATGTCGATAAGACTTTGAACGCGTTTAAGAAATTTCCACTGGTTGTTGATGTCCAAGAAGAGAATTCCGACTTCGCGAAAGCGAGGCTTGCGAACGGTCTCATAGTCGAGCTGCACATGGCCGATTCAATACCGCTTAAGTTGTTGGAAACGACCGGAGTAGCTCATTTTAATCACCTGCAGAAAATCGCCAGGAAAAAGGGTCTCACTCTTACAGGCGATACATTCAAAATGGCTCGCCGCATAATTGCTGTCGATTCGGAAGCTGATGTTTACCAAGCCCTCGGTATGTCTTATGTTCCGCCTGAGCTGCGCGAGAACGACGGTGAAATCGAAGAAGCCATGAATGATGACTTCACCGACCTTCTTCAGATGAGTGACATTCAAGGGATGACACACTGTCACAGCACCTACTCGGATGGACGCCATTCGATTGAGAAGATGGCGAGGGCGGCTGAGAAGATGGGGATGAAGTACATCACGATTACCGATCATTCTCCGACCGCACACTATGCCGGCGGGCTTACCGTCGACCGATTGAAAGAACAGTGGGAGGAGATCGAACGAGTTCAAGAAAAAGTGAAAATCAAAATTTTAAAAGGTACCGAATGTGACATCCTTGCTGATGGTGCCCTGGATTATCCGGACGAAATACTGGAGCAATTCGACATCATCATAGCCAGTATTCATTCGCGCTATAGGCAAGATGAAACTCGCATGACTAAGCGTCTTCTAGCAGGTCTGCGCAATCCGATTTTCAAGGTCTGGGGGCATCCTTTGGGGCGCCTGGTGCTGCGACGCGACCCTATTCCATGTAACGTGGAAAAGTTGCTCGATGCTGTTCAAGGCGCGCCGCTGGCGATTGAGATCAACGGCGATCCTTATAGGCTGGACATGGTGCCTCAATGGGCGAAACTGGCGAAGGAGCGAGGTTTTTCTTTCATTGTTTCGACTGATGCACATGCGACCTCAGATTTGCAGAATCTGCCATTCGGCATACATCAGGCTCGTCGAGCCGGTTTGAAAAAATCCGATGTTTTGAACACTCAGAATGTTTCTTCATTCAGAAAAGCCGTGAGACCTGCGTGATATGCCAAGCACTAAGTCTGTTTTGAAATACGATTACCCACCAATGGAAGCACAGCTTGTAGAGAAACTTCCAGGTGGTGAAGGTTGGCAGTATGAGCCTAAATGGGACGGCTTTCGTTGTCTTGCATTTCGAGATGGCAGTGAGGTGGAATTGCGTTCCAAAAGTGGGCAATCTTTAACTCGCTATTTTCCAGAGGTGGTGGAAAACCTGTTGCGATTGAAAGCGAAACATTTTGTTCTGGATGGCGAATTGGTCATCAGTGAAGGCAAGTCATTCTCTTTCGACAAACTTTTGCAGAGAATTCACCCGGCTGAAAGTCGCATTCGGAAGTTAGCCGAGGAAACTCCGGCTACTTATATTGTTTTCGATTTGCTCGTAGGCGATAACGAGAAAGTGCTTGTCAAGGAAGACTTGACGGAAAGACGCCAGAAGCTCGATAAATTTGCCGGTCGATATTTTAACGGTCATGACTCGATTATGGTTAGCCCGGCAACCCTGTCCCTCCAAGATGCGAACAAGTGGCTTGCCACCACCGGAGCGTTTCTCGATGGGATTGTTGCTAAAAGAATGGACCTGCCCTACCAAAGCGGAAATCGCAAGGGCATGTTGAAAATGAAACGCATGCGCACAGCCGATTGCGTCGTGGGTGGTTTTAGATACGGCAGTAATTCCAAGCTTGTGGGCTCGCTTTTATTGGGGCTTTATGACGATGAAGGAGAATTGCATCATGTCGGGTTTACTTCGTCAATTTCGGCTGGCGAGAAACCAGAGTTGACGAAGAAACTGGAAAAACTGAGAGCTAAAGAGTCGTTTACTGAAAACATTCCGGGCGCGCCCAGTCGTTGGAGTAATGAAAGGAGCGCCGAATGGGTGCCGTTGAAACCGAAATTGATTGTTGAGGTTCGGTATGACCATTTCACCGGGGGCAGATTTCGGCATGGAACTAAACTCTTGCGCTGGCGCCCTGATAAGGCGGCGAAACAATGCACGATGGAGCAAATTTCGTGAACGCAGGAGGAACGGTCATCCTGCGCATATTTCGGAGGAACGGTTATCCTGCGCAAAGACGGTGGCAAGCCAGGTCTTTGCTCCGGACAACCGTTCCTCCATGGTCCTAAGCGGCTGATTTCTTGACCCACTTGCCGCCACGCTTTTCATACTTCTTCTTCACTGCCGCCCACGCAATCTTGAATGATGTAACCTCGTCTTCGCCGTGATGCTTCACGTAGGCGCTATTGAAAGCGTCCTTGAAAATCTTTTGGGCATGCCGCGGTAGGTTGTTTCTTACCGGCGGTGGCAGGTCCTCGATTGATAGGTAAGGCATGACTTTGCCTCAAATGACCGTCTGTGGGGACAAAAGCTATTTGTAGGACCGAAAGAGGGGAATTCGGTTCCTCGCAGACGCTCGACATTAAGTTCGAGCTTTGCAATCCAAAAGATGGGAACTCCCCATTTATGGGGCGGTCAAAACAGAATGACCGGGTGACCGGGGCTAAACAGCCAGGCATGCCGGCAACGCAATTCGGCAAAGGGGGAGAGATGAAGGCAGTCGTATTTCATAGTGTGGGGCACATTGTGCTGGATGACGTTGATGAGCCCAAGATCGAATCAGCAACCGACGCCATCATCAAGATAGTTTCCAGTTCGATTTGCGGCACCGACCTCCATATGGTCCGCGGCACTATGACCGGAATGAAATACGGGACGATTCTCGGGCATGAGGCAGTTGGAATCGTCGAGAAGATTGGGCAATCGGTAAAATCTGTAAAGGTCGGCGATAGGGTAGTTGTTTGCTCCACGATAGCTTGTGGTGATTGCACTTACTGCAAATACGAAGAGTACGCTTCTTGCGACCGCTCCAATCCGAATGGTCCAGAGGCGGGCACAGCCTTTTTCGGTGGTCCTGAGAGCACCGGTCCATTCAATGGACTGCAAGCCGAGCGGGCTCGCATTCCCTATGCAGACTCCGTGCTGGTTAAACTGCCGAAAGCAGTGACGGATGCAGATGGTCTTTTATGCTCGGACATCTTTCCGACCGGATATATGGGCGCAGAAATGGCTGATGTAAAACAAGGCGATTACATTGCCGTTTTCGGGTGCGGACCGGTCGGTCAAATGGCTATCGCCTCTGCAATTTACATGGGCGCCAAAGAAGTTTTCGCAATAGACATTTGCCCTGACCGCCTGAAAGTGGCGGAGCAGCAAGGAGCTATTGCGATTAATTTCGAGAAACTCGATCCGGTGCAAAGTCTGCGTGAGATGACGAATGGATTTGGTCCTGACGGCGTCATTGATGCTGTAGGAATCGATGCCGTGCGCCCGCACAAGGGTCCTGCTGTGTCGATCGTTGAGGTGGTCGAATCTGCAATAGAAAAAACTGCGGCCGCACCACTAGCGGTGCTCACCGGAAATCACTGGAAGAAAGGGGACGGACCCGATCAAGTGCTTCGCTGGTGTGTAGAATCAGTGCGTAAAAGCGGCGTAGTTTCCATAATCGGCGTCTATCCTGAGACGGAAGAAGTTTTCCCCATTGGAAAAGCGATGGGTAAGTCGTTGACTGTTAGAGCAGCCAACTGCAGCCATCGTAAATACATTCCGAAGTGCCTCGACATGATGAAGAATTCGCAGTTCAAGCCGTCGAAGATTCTAACCGTGTTCAACGGGCTGGAGAACGCAA
>JADZFV010000523.1 GCA_020854255.1 Candidatus Melainabacteria bacterium
TGATGATGGCGCGCTGCAAACCTTCAAGCGGGCTGGCTTGCCCGACGACCGGATTGCTTTGCGCAATGATCGCTCGCACTTGAGTCAATACTGCTCCGGGAAGAACGAGCAGCAAGGCCATCGGAAGGAAAAACTGATCTCTGAATCTGCTCCAGCGATTGCCACCTTCGGTGGTGAAGTTTTTCATGAAGCGCGAGCAATAGTCGATGGCTGTGACAGCCTGATCGCGGGCGATGTCTGCCGCGGCGTTGCCTACGCCATTCGCTTGACCTTGAGTTTTTGCTTTGCCTTGCTTGTGTGTGTTGACAGGATCTTGCGCCTTGTTGACCACGCGCTCAGCGCGATTTTTAGTTGTTTTTCCCAACTGCGCGTTGGTGAGCTTTCCCGGCACCTTCGTCAGCGCTTCGGCTGTTGCATCTTTTTCTCGTTTGCCGGTTTCGTCATCGTAGTTTTGACTCTGAATTCTGAGACTTCCGTCATTGCTTTTTTTCTTGGCGAGTGCCTCAGTGCAGCCGAAAAGGAGCACGAAAACGATAAGAATTGCAGCGAAGAAACGCAGCATTTACTTGCCTCCGGAGGCTGCTGCCTTGCCCATTTTTTCACCAAGGTCGGCTGCTTTCTGTCCGGCTGCTTTTACCAGTCCGGCGAAATCGAATGCGTGCTTTACGGAGCCTGTGGCCAGGAAATTTAGTGCCGTGACCATGAAAAGACCTGTGTCATCTGTGCCTTTGAAGCAAGCGAGCAAGCAAATTGTTGAAGTCCAGAAAAGATTCCAGAAGCAGAGCGTGAGGACACCTTCGCACCAGTTGCCGAATGCATCGCGCATGAACTTCACGGGATAAACCCAGAGTGCGGCCATGACGGGACCGACGAAGAAAAGATAGTAGAAGAATGCCATTTGGAAAGCGCAAAGCAGTGCCCATGCGGTGGCCATGCCGGCGTTAGACGTGAAAAGAACGGCGCGCGCTGCAATTGTGGAAGAGGGCATGCTGGCATCGTCTCTGTTGGCGGGAACGAGATAAAGTCCTGCGCATGGATCTTGAAGTTTGCCCCAGAGTTTGCCTTCTGCAGGGGAGAAAATTCCATTGTGAATCGGGCTGAGATCGGCTTCAGGGACTTTGAGCGAACCTTCGTTCTCGGAAAGATATCGCACGCCGAACGCGCGGATTTCAGCACACATAGCGTCTTCATACATGTCGGAGCCGAAGAGGTTTTTGTATTCGGTCGAGATGGTGTACGAAATACTGTTGGCGAGATCGACTGCGTAATTAACGATCAAATAGGTGCCGGGGATCAGAAATACGGCAATGATGGAGCGCTGTATGCCCTCGATAGGGCTGACCATACCGACTACAGGGTTGCTCTGAGCAATGATGGCTCGCACTTGCGCCATCACTGCTCCGGGCAACAATAAGAGCAAAGCCATAGGAACGAAAACGTTGTCGCGAAATCTATTCCAACGGTTGCCTTTTTCAGTAGTAAAGTTTTTCAAAAAGCGAGAGGCATAATCAATCGCTGCTACGGACTGATCGCGAGCGATGTCGGCTGCCGAATTTCCTGCTTGCGTAGATTGTGCTTGACCCTGCGCTTTGGCTGCCGGTGCTGCGTTGTTCGGCTTGTTTTGCTTAGCAGCCGTTCTTTCCATTTCGTTGAATCGGGTGTCCAAAATCTGTCTCGACACCGCTTCGCCCGGCACTTTGGTAAGAGCTTCTGCTCTGGCATCCAGGTCGTCTTCTTTTGTATCTTTCTTCTGTTCTTTCAACAGAGTGAGAGCATTATTTTTCTTGTCGGTTCCACCAAATCCGCCATCCGGAGGCAGAGCCGCTTGTACCTGCGTCATGGCGGCAAGAGTGACCATAATGAAGGTGACGGTTAGATTCGTCAGGTTCGTAATTTTGCTTGGTTTGAGAATCGACACGATGGCTTTTCCTTGACAGAAGGGGTGGCGGGCGAAGCTGCTTTATCCTGCTCCGCCCTTTTTGCCGCTGGCCGCAGAGCTGATTTCTTTTGCTTTGTCGAGAATCTTGTCGACCATTTCGCCCGGTTTCACTTCGAATGGTGCGAAGGGCACGTACATCATCATCACGAGGAATACAACGAGCATCATTGCTTCCCACTCGGTGTTGGGAACATATTCCCCGATTTCCTGAAGCCAGTGAATGCGGGTCACGAATACGAAAACAATTAGCACCCACCAGAAACGCCACAACGATAGAGTGACGACTGAGTTGACCCAATTGATGAAAACCGGCTTGAACAGTTTGCCTACACTGCCTGGCCACGCATACAAAGAAGCCGCGACAGGACCCATGAATAGCAGATAGCAGCTCAGCGCCAATTGAAAAGCGGCAAGAATCACTAGTCCGTAGCCGAGGGACATATTGATGATGCCGGCAGCCATTTGAAAAATTTGATCTTTGAAGGGCTGCGGATCGAGCCTGTCTTGCGGTTTTCCTTTTTCTTCTCGAGCTTCCTGCATGCCGCGCGCCCAGCTCACGATCTCAGCAGGAGAAAATTGTTGAGCAATCGACATCGTCATCGAATTTCCGACATCTATGCTGTAGCTCATGATCAATTGAGTTGCAGGGATGAGAAAGAGAGCGATGGTGCCGCGAAGAATGCCGCTGAATGGCCCACCTTGAGCATCTTCGTCCTGTCCGGCGAATTGAGTAAGCAGGACTTTCATATTGAGAATGACTACGCCCGGCAACAGGAGCAAAAGAGCCATGGGCAGATAAACGCGTTTGTACATGGCTTGCACCATGCCGATTGCCGTGCTCAGTGGGCGGAATGCTTGCGCGCCGTTGCCTTTGCCACCACCGGCGGCTTCATTGGCAACATTGACATTGCCTGCGGCGATCATGGGAATATAGTCTTCGATGGCATTGAGCGAACCATTGTGGCTGGCATCACCCGCTCCCTGAGCTTGCCCCATCATGCTGGCGATTGTCCCTGGCATTTGCTGGTTGGGTGCACCCCCGATTTGCGTAAGCATCTCAGGGCTGATCTTCGACATGATGCCTGAATCTGGATTTATAGCTTTACGACTGGGCGGGAATTTTGGTTCGTTCGGAGTGTAGTTGTTTTCATGCCCTTTGTTGCCGCCTTGTTTGCCCTTCTCGTTTTTCTTATCCTGTTTTTGCGGAGGCATTGTGAAAATGTAAAAGCGCTGCATGGTGCGGTCCGGCGCTGGTCTCGATTGGTGAACGACAGGATCGCCGTCACAATTGGAATCAGGACGCGGTTGACCGTCATGCTTTTTCGAAAACGGATTAGCCTTGTTCCATTCGTCTTGATGATGTCTGAGAGCCGTTTTCAGGGCTGCTGAATTCTTCTTGGGCGCTGCCGTCGCCGCCAGGAGTGTCGTCGGCAGAATGGTCGTGATGCATACAAACAAGAGAGCCAGCTTGAGAGCTTCCGGAGCCGAGTTTTTCTTTGCGTGAAGGAGGCAGGCGGACAAGCGGCGCGAAGCCACTGCGCAAAGCGCGATGACGGTGTTTGTCATTATTGTTTTAAAACCAGGGGAGAAACTGCCGGCCGCGGATTGCTCTCAGCCGATCAATTTGGTTTTGGTAACGGAGGTCTACTTTGTGCTAAATAA
>JADZFV010000524.1 GCA_020854255.1 Candidatus Melainabacteria bacterium
CCTGGAAGCGGTCGAACTTGCGAAGTCCGTCTGGAACCGCCGACTGAAGACATATTCGCGCGGCATGCTGCAGCGTCTCAATATCGCTCAGATGTTGATTGGAAAACCGCGACTGGCACTTCTGGATGAACCGACCCTTGGTTTGGATCCGACCGGCGTCACTGTGGTGCGCAATCTGGTCAAGAAAATGCAGGACGATGGAATGACGGCGATCGTCAATTCGCATCAGCTTGATGAAGTAGAACGTGTGTGCGATCGAGTCGCCTTCATCAAGCAAGGAAAAATCGCAGCAGTGGAAAATTTGCATTCAGGCACCGTCAGCGACTATTTCCTGGTGGTGCGCTGGCCAGAGTGTCAGTTGAACGGCAGTTTGAATTCGGTGATCCGGGAAGCTGCGCAGCAAGCCAGTGCATCTGTGGAGCAGTGCCACCAGCAGTGGGGACGTTTTTCGGTCAAGAACAACAAGATGGCCTCAATGCTCATTCGCAAGTTGGTAGAGCATGGACTGCCGGTCGAAGAAGCTGTACCGGAGCGTTCGAAATTAGAGGAGCTTTTCTCGGGCGAAACCGGCGAAGGAGGTGCTTAGAAATGAACACCACGATTATGCGCTTCACCGCTATGTCTGCATGTCTGGATCCGATGAAACTTCTTTATGTGATTTTGCTCGGGTTTGTCATGCCCATAGGTATGAAGATTGCATCCATGCTTCATGGGGCATCCGATTCGCAAACGTTTGAGATGCTCACAGGCAAAGTCGGTGTGGCATTCGTGCTCATGGTTTTGTGCCTTGGATTGGCAGGCAACACCGCCACTCAATCAGGAAGAGGCGGGGAATATTTGCCGTTGATTTTTACTCGCCCGATTACCCGTTGCGAATACGTGCTCAGCAAGTGGGTGACGATTACTCTGATCGGAGGTGGATTTGCTGCTCTGCAAAATCTAGTCATTGCGGCGATCGGTCTTCATTTTGGAGAAACCATTACCGCGCAGGCATTGATAAGCATGGTGCTGGAGCGTTTCCTGGATGCTGCTTTGATTTCGGCGGCAATGATTCTGACTATGCTCAATCGCAATCCCGCCTTTCAAATATTTGCCGTGCTTTCCTTTTACATCTGGTTGGCCGGACAGACAATACCACCGGTCAGCGTTGCAACAGGCGGCAAGGCCCTGGAAGATTTGTCTATCGAAACCACGAAATTCATGCTCGGCATGTCGCAATATATTGCTGATTTTATTCTTCCTACAGTCAATGTTTACGATTTGATCAGCAACCCGTCTACCGCCGCAGGCGCACTGATTGCATATTTAGCCGCCCTGGCTGTCTATCTTCTCTTTGCCGTCGAGGTGACCAATAAGAGAGAATTTTTCTACGGGACTAACTAATTGGATTTTTCCAAGCTCAAAACCATTGAGGAAACTTGCATGGACTCCAAAGCAGAAAGATCAGTTTCATACATGCCGAAATGGCTGGTCGCAGCGGCTGCATTACTGGTTGTTCTAAGAGTGGGAGATGTGGTAATCAATAGACTATTGCCCCACGATCAAATCTCGAAAGCTGAAGGAGGAATTTCCTGGTCTCAAATTCCCAGTAGAGAACAATTGGTGGCCGAGGCCAAACGCGTTGCAACAAGCCCGCCCAAGCCTGTGCAGGAACTCAGCCCCCAGAGCCAGGAGCAGTTGCAGGAATTACTTGCTGAAGCAAAATCGAACGGCAAACTTTTGCTTCTGGAATTCTATGCCGATTGGTCCGATCCCTGCAAAAAGATGGAATCGACTTCCATGCACAATTCTCAAGTTTCCGATCTGGTTAATTATAAATTCATGCCGGTCAGAGTCAACGACACGCAAAAGCAATTCGGCGTCAACGCCCGCTTTGTAGCTGACTTGCAAAAGCGCTACCGTGTCTTTGCATTTCCCACTTTGATAATAATCGGAGCCGATGAAAGTCCAATTGCAAGTTTGATCGGCAACTGTTCGTCTTTGACAACATATCGATTTTTGAGCCGCGCTCTGGCAACAGTTACAAAATTACGTCCAGATTATTTTGCTACTTTGACTGAATCGACTCGAGAGCCTAATTCGGCTCATTCGCCTTTGCTTCGGCTGCCTCAGCCTTCTTCAGTCCATCGCGGCAGTTCTTAATCCATTTGTCTGCGTCTTTACTTGTTTCAAGTACAGCCAGCGCCGATTGGAAGTTGTGAAATTCGGAGCGTATGCAGATTTCACTTGTGACAAGAAGTGCCGCCCACCAATGTACGGCGGGTTTTGCGGGCTCTTTGTAACAAGTTAGACTAGCAGCCTTGTGGACTGATTGGGAATTCATATACTTAGGTGTATCGGGTCAGGCAGGCGCGACTGTTTTTCCCTCTTTTTCCCTCAGCACACTTCATTTGGGTTGGCGAGTCCTTTGTGATTCAAAAGTATGTTGTCTAAACCACTAACAGTAGGGATAATCGGCGGCATCGGACCCGAAGCGGCTAATCGGCTGGCGCAGCTTATTGTCGAAATGGCGAACGCCCAGACGGACAGGGAGCATGTCCCGGTCATTTGTTTCAACAATCCCAATATCCCCAGTCGAGTTGATTCGATCAGCGGAAAGGGCGAGAATTGCCTTCCGGCTCTGGTCGAGACAGCACGAAGTTTGGTGCGCGCCGGTGCCAATTTCTTAATCATGCCGTGCAATTGCGCTCACTACTATTTGCGTGCACTGAGAGACGAAATTTCGGTGCCCGTGCTCAATATGATTCACCAAACAGTGGATCAAATTGTTGAAGATTATCCGGGGACCAGGTCTGTCGGATTGCTTGCCAGCTCGCCAACGCTGGACAATGAGCTTTACAGTCGACCCCTTTCTGAATGGGGAGTGGAGAGCTTGAGACCGGCGGAAATTGAGCAGGCGCTGGTAATGTCTGCCATATATGGTCCCGACGGCATTAAGGCCGGCAAGAAAGAAGTTGCCAGGCAAGATCTAATTGCGGTTGGCAATGCGCTGGCGAAGAGTGGTGCCGATGTAGTGATAGCAGCCTGCACGGAGATTTCGCTGGTTCTCGAGGCCGACACCCTTTTCGTACCGGTCGTCGATCCCCTGCGTGTCATTGCCCAATCGGCAATTGACTGTTCTCGCCACGGTTTGAGCAGATCCCAGTCCGGTCGATTTGTTCACTCGCTCAGGCGTTCGACTGCAGCCGGAGTCTAGGAGAATCGGGTTTGGCGAACATTTTGCTTACTCTTGCTGAGGAAGTGGGCGCCACTGCGGAGAATCACTTCGCCGTACGTTTCCCTGTCGATGAAAATGACTGTTATGACTTTGCGGCTGGGTTGAAGGAAATCGGGCATCGTGTCTACTTCGTAAATTGGCGAGATCTTGGTTTGGAAAACGAACCAAATCAAGGGAAAGTCCAATTCAGTCGCATGTTCGACTATGAAAATTCGCGGTTTGTGAAACCGCTTCCACTGTCGGATTTTGCGCTTGTGTTCGTCTACAAAATGGAGGGATTTTACTTCGACCTTCCGCGGTTCTTCACGATGGTCTCCACGTTCGAGAAAAACATTCCAATCGTTGTGAATCACCCGGCTACCATTCGGCATAACATCAACAAGAATTATCTGTTTCAATTGCAAGAACGTGGTGTTGCCATCGGTCGACCGTATACCATCGAGGATGCCGTTCAACAAAGGCTCAAACACAATCTGCCGTGCGTGATCAAACCGCTTTTCGGGGAGAGAGGCAATAACGTCTTTCTGGCAAAAACTGTTGCTGATCTCGAAAGTTTGGAAAACAAAATGAAGTTCCTCGCGCAAGAATTCATGCCGGAAATTCGTCACGGGGAAAAGAGTCTTGCTTTTTTGGGGTTTGATTTTCAACATGCAGTAATAAAGCGACCGAACAAGGAAAACGCTGACGAGTTTCGTTGCAACGAGTCACTGGGCGGCACGGTGCATATTTACGAACCAACAAGAGAAGAGTTGGATTACTGCGACAATCTGTTGAGGGTCTATGAATCGTTTGGCTGCCCAATTCACTTCAGTCGCATTGATTTTGTCACCACTAATGACGGTCCTAAACTCGTGGAAGCGGAGCTGTTGAATCCGTCGATTTATGCCAACTATTCCAATAAAGGTCCGCAATTCGGAAAAGCTATCGCCAATTACTTTGAACAGCTGTTGCGTGTATGGAAGCGATCTGCGGTACGTGTCGAGACATAAAAATCCACAGGTGGTCTCTAGGTTATCGATTGACGAAGTCGACTGCACCGACATAGTCATAATCTCCAAATTCAGATTCTTTATTGAGAAAAATGTTCAAACGATATCTTCCTTTCTCGGGCAGTGGACGCTCAAGCTTGGCGTACTTTTCTCTGGTTGCACCGCTGCCATTCCCAATCCCTTTTCCGTTCTGTTCCAAGCCGACCATCAGCCATTGCTGATCAGGGTTTTTCACTATCACGACAGCGTTGGAGTCGGCCTCATTTACTGCTCTTGTTGGCCTGACAAGGGTCAGGTTTGCAGCCATGAAACTTGGATCAAGCATTGGTTGGCGCATAAATTCTCCCAGAGACAACGGCTGGTCGAGCAATTGCCATGTTTCTTCTTCTGGAAAATGGCTCTGGATCATAACTTCCGGCGGAGTAAGTA
>JADZFV010000525.1 GCA_020854255.1 Candidatus Melainabacteria bacterium
AGGATCTGGCACGACGATCAGCCTGATATCTGCCAGTAACTTTTCCCAATTGGTGATTGTCTGATCCAGGTGATCAGGCTTCTTCTCTAGCTTAGCGACGATTGCATTTTCAGCATCATCAACACAAAGCTGGCAGGTGGCGATGTCGAAGACGCCCCGGGCCACCATCTCCGCAACAACATAGGCAGCTGAAGTCGGAATCAGCAACGCCTCGATCAACACGTTGGAATCGGCGAATAGAACTGGAGTCATTACAGATCGGGATACCTTTCCGCCAGGCGAGCCTCTCTGAGCCGATCCGCTTCTTGAATGATTTCCTCGGCCGTTACGCCTGCGTGCTTAATTGCTTCCTGAGCTTTGCGCGCAGTCTCCGCCAGGATCTGGTTTTGGGGCAAGAGCACAATGCAGTTGCCGACGACCATCTCGATCAACGTGTCGCCTTTGTCCAGTCCCAGCTCCTTACGTGCCTTGCTGGAAATGGTCACTTGTCCTTTGCTCGTCATTGTCAGACTGCGTAGCTTTGCTTCTGCCATATCGTCACCCTGGAAATTCCTTACTTTTCTGAATTCCTTACTTCCTTACAAGTGTACCGTAATTAGCGCGTGACCCATATGGGCTAAATGACAACGCTTCTGTACGATCAGGTTATGGAACTACTCTGGTCGTTAGGTCTGATTGTCTTTTTGCTCGTCGCCCTGAACCACATGGCCGGCGGTAGAGCTTCTAACGTCCTGCGTCCGGCGACGAATATAGCTAGTCGTCTGGTGTCCTTTGCCGTTCGGCTTTGTATGTCCGCTGTCGGCGGTGTGGTCCGGCTATTGGGTGGCTCGATTAAATTGCCTGGCAACACCCCGAAGCTCGGGGATGACAAAAAACCGCCTCCTGGACGCACGCCACCACGATGGGATGAGTAGGGGAATGCAGCGCGCGGAGTCGGCAACGACGCGAAACGAAAACCGAAGCGACTGAGAAGGAGCGGAGCCGCAACCGGGAGGTGAGACTTCACCATACGGTAAGGCAAGATACAGTGGGGACGGTACCCCCACTTAAAAGCCCACCAATTGGACGCTTTGCGCCTTGGTGGGCTAGGGGAAACCCGATTTACGAACTTGGTTGCGGCTGCTATCGTAAGTATATAAGGATTTAGCGACTTGGTGAGTAAATGGCAACGAAAAAACAATACCAGGAGACTAGCATCGGTCTAAACGAAAAAGACCGCGGCCGATTAGCAGAGTTATCGAGGCTGCAAGGTCGCACAAAGACCGAGGTTGCCCGCGAGGCGATCCGCTGGTACATGGACAACTACGAACAGATTAAAAGCCAGTCCAGGGAGAGCGAGACCGCTCAGGCGATCAGGTACGCCACCGACCAGGTCGTTAAAGCGATCCTGAGCGCCACCGACCGAATCTGCGGCATGCTTGCCAGGCAAGGCGCTGAAGTTGCCACGCTCTATGAATTGACTTGGCGCGCCTGTGGAACGCCGGAGGCAAAAGAGCAATTTACAGCTGCAGCCAACACGGCGAAGCAGCGCCAGCGGACCCGGCTTGATGCCGATGAAAAGGCAATAGCTGAGCGGACCAAGAAGGTCGTGACCTCGTGATAGTCGTGAAACACCAGTACTTTTCCAGACGCGACCGGCAGAGTCGGGCAGGCGGAGGATCGCCCAAGGTGGCGGCAGTCGGACGAGCGCTGGCTCACATCAAGTACATCCAGCATCGCCCAGGCGAAGATCGCGGAGACGGCGGGCGCGAGCTTTTCAATGAAACTGAAGACAAGATCGACGGCAAGAAAGTACGCCGGGCCATCCGCGAGCAAGAAGACAGCAAGGTTGTGGCGCACAAGCTAACGCTTGCGCCGGAGATAAACCCGGAGGACAAGAAGGCTTTCACGCGAGAAATAATGCAGCAGATTGGCTCAGAGAAAGGCTTAGACCTCGAATGGGTAGCGACCGTCCACAACAACACGAACCATCATCACATTCATGTTGTCGTTCTGGGCAAGGACAAAAACGGCAAGGATGTGCGGTTTGGCAAGGATGATTATGCCCGCATCAAAGAATATGGCGACCGCTATCTTGAGAGACACCATCCCTACGAGCTAGAGAAATCAAGGCAGGCACGCGAGCGAAAAGAGCGCGAGCGTATCGAAGTAAGAAACAAGGAACGCGAAGCCGCCCGAGCTGAGCGCATCCGGGACGGTCTTGAGTTGCCCTGGATGCACAAGAAAATTATCCGCGAACAGCTAGAGCCTTATTCCGACTGGAAAGTAAAGCAAGAAGAGAAAGAACGCGTCGCCGGCGCCGGCAAAAGCAAAGGACCGGAAAACGAGCCTGAGAAGCCGTACTTCCAGGACACGATAGAAGCGATAGGCAAGGAATGGAGCAGAGAAAACAACCTCCAGGAGCTACAGGAGCTAAATCAGTACCTGTGGGATCATCCAGAAGATCGCATTGACCTCAAGGATTACAAGAAACTTGTCCGCTGGATGAAGGACAAGGAACGGATTCAAGAACGTGAAAACACTCCCGGACAGCCAGCTAAGGACGAACCCCAAAAGGAAGAAACAAACGTCCAGGGGCCTAAAGACAAGCAGAAAGACAAGAACAGTTTCGAGTGGAAGGGCGAGAAATACAGCAAGACCGATTCTTATGAGCGTCTGTTTGAGCTTTCCAGCGACCTGCGCAATAACAAGAAGGAGCGTTTACCAGTCGATGACTACCAGCGCTTGCGTGGCTGGATCGAAAACCGTGACCGCGAACGCTTCTCTGGCAAGTTCTTAGAAAAGCAGCTCAACAGCGAGATAAAACAGGAAGGGAAAAGAGGCGCTGACGAAGTGCAGTACGGTCATCGCTGGGTAGATCCGGTGCAAGCTAAAGTTATGAGTAACCCCGTGATTGGCGTATTCATGACAGGCGCAAATATCGCCAACACCATAGTTAGCTGGATCGATTTGAGAGACAATCGAGACAGGCTAAAAGAGGCCGGTGACGCACTCCAGGACGCAAAGCTCGATAAGCATGATGAATACTTGAAGCGCGACAAGCCAGAAGAGCGCGATCAAGACGAAGCCACGATCAAGAAACTGGATGAGGCCATCGACGACAACAAGGACGCCCGAGCCAAGCGCCAGGAAGAGAAAAAGAAAAAGGAAGAGGAACGCAAACGAGAACATGATCCTTTCCGCTTTGATCCATGGGGGCAATACTGATGCCAACACAAATACAGGATTCAGGCATAGTCGAAACTACCTACAAGGAGTTTCCGGTTCTTGCTGTGAACGTCCTGGAACGGCTTGGTTATCACGTTTCGCGAGCCAGTAAGCAACTCGATCAGATTCTTGCGACTGAGCGCCTGGACGAGCAAGTCGGGCGCGACATGTGGCGCCATGAATACAGAGTTGTATTGCGCTGGCGAAGGACGAGCGATGGCAAGGGCGTGCTCGTATCCGTTGAGATGTCAGAGCACAAAGGGGGCGGTTCTCTGAGTGATTGCCAGAAGCGGTGTGACAAGTTACTGCTGGAATTACAGCGAGATTCCGAACGAGTTCGCGAGACGAGCTCCGATAAAGAGCAAAACACTTCGTACGGCGCCGCGCGCTGGGGAACCGAGCAGGAGTGCCGATCCGCTGGTTACTTCTTGAAGCAACCCGATCCAAAACGTCTGATTATTGGAAAGGCAACCAGTGGCGAATACCTTCAGGTGCCAGAGATGCTCACCTATGCTCATGCGCTTGTATGCGGGCGCACCGGTGTAGGGAAGTCCAGAGGGTTTTTTATTCCTCAGCTCATCGAGCGCACCGGGACAAACATGATCGTGACGGAAGCAACGCCGGGCTATGAGGCAGGTGAGCTGTATAAGCTGACTTCAGGCTGGAGAAAATTGGCAGGCCATCAGGTCTTTTGCTTCAACCCTTCCGATATGACCTCGCACAGAATCAATCCAATCGACCGCATCAGGATCGCACCGCAAGAGCTGAAAGCAGGACTGGCAGAGAAGCTAGCAGATCTGGTGATCATGAATGGCGAGACCAGTGAAGGAAAATCAGATCAGACTTGGAACCGTTCTGAGAAGCTTCTCTTGATTCCACTTTTGATGCATGCTGCTGCGAGTGACCCTAAGTATGGGCATTTTGGTGCACTGCGATGGTTGTTGTTGGAGGGGCCAGACAGGCTGGCAAAAGTCTTGTATCGCAGTCCGTCAGATGTGGCGCGCATGGAATTCGAAGGCTGGATGCGGCTATCGGGCGAAACTAATTTCAAGTATGGTGTCTTTTCCGGTCTGATTACTAAGCTCAATCCATGGATGACCGATCAAATGGTGACTCTCACCGAAACTACGGACATCGACCTAGACGCGCTTAAACAGCAGCTTTTCACGTTCTATCTGGCAGTGCCGAGCCGGTCGAGAGACAGTAAACTCATAGGCTCTTTAATGGTGAACTTTCTCCTCGATCATATTCTTGAAATACGCGAAGAAATGAAATATCCAGTCGCCATGCTGCTTGACGAGTTTACTAACTTCGGAAAAATATCCGGCATCGCGGATACCCTTTCGATTATCCGCAAGAACAAGATAGGACTCGTGCTTGGTTTTCAAAATTACTTCCAGCTTGAGCAAGTCTATAGCCGCCGAGAAGCGCAAATCATCCTTGATATGCCAGCAACGCAAGTCTACTTCAAACAAAAGAATTACCAGGAAGCGAAACAGTTGAGTGACGCCCTGGGGCGCATGACCATCGAAGAAACGAGTGTTACTGACTGCGGGCGCGTTCAGGAATTCGTTCAGGGACGCGCACTGGCAACGCCTGAGGAACTGATCAATCTCAAAAACGAAGTGATAATTTTCACTCCGGACACATGGCCGCTCAAGCTTGCTCTGACCTCGCCAACGGCTTATGAACAGGCTCTGGCTTACCCAGCGCCCGACCGCGAAGTCCACCCAGTCAGTGATTTCATTAAAACTCGTGGGAGATCAGCGCAGTCACAAAATACTGAGCGCCCGCCCGAACCGAAGAAGAAAGCAAACAAGAACGAACCGAGAAACAATGCGCGAAACGAGCGTCAGCGCGGCAAGCCAAAACCAGACAAAATAGAAAAGGAACCAGACGAACTTAAACGGAAGCCCAGAGTTGATGACGAGAGCCCGCCCGATCAAGGTGATGTATGGCAGCTGTAGGAATAGGACTTGGAATATTTGTCTTCCTCCTGGTGAGCGCGTTCACCAGCGAATACATAACGAAGCCGGATAACACCGCAGGTTGTTTGCCGGGACTGATAGCGGCTATCTGGGTTGCGTGGCCCTGCTTCCATCACGCTGGCGTTTCCAGATACAACTTTTTGCACCCAGTTCCCAAAGAATACAACACGCCTATAAAGCACGCATTTGCGCAGATCCGCGACATCATCTCAGACATTAGCTACAACTTTGGTGACAAGTGGCACGTATCGACGGCTGACGTGAATCAGCGCCGAATCTTAGCCACGCTACGATTCACAGAAGAAGAATCACATTTAGAAGGAACTTCGCTGCAAAACATTCACAGTCGAAAAGAGCGCGTACAGCGCCTGTTGGAGATGGAAGTGCAGTTCAAGGATAACGGCAACGACACAACAACCGTTCAGTTTGATTTTCATCCGAAGGTAGAAGGGGTGCAGTGGTACGCCTGCGATAGCATTGTAAACGGGCTCATGAACCGGGTAGAAGCAACGCTTGGCGCCGGTACTGATCGAGGACAGGCAGCGGATACAAAGCTAGGTGCACCGCCCTGGTGGCTGATTGGATTGGGTGCGCTGGGGGTTTTGAACCTCGGTTCAAGCATTATGACGGCGGTGTTCAAATGAACGAGTTGCACAAAGCTTACGCCGTACTTGGCTTAGACGCTGGTTCTTCGATGGAATCAGTCTTGCGCCGCTATAAACGTTTGATCATGGTCTGGCATCCTGACCGGGCGCCAACCAAAGAACACAAGGAATTTGCCGAAGAAGAGTTGAAGAAGATCAACAATGCAAAGGATGTACTAACCAAGCACTTCGGCGCCACTGGCGGGCACAAGGCGACTGGCTGTGACTGCCAGGCTGACGCGACAACATCGGCCGGCGCCGGGGCAAAAAGTTCCTCGGCTGGAGGCGCGAGCCCAGGCCCTGGACCCGCTTATCACCGCACCAAAACACCGGACGAGAAATATCAGGAAGAGCAAGCGGCGAAGAAGCGAGACGCCGAGCGTAAAGCGCGAGAAGAAGCGGAAGCTAATGCTAAGAAGGCTCAAGCCTCCCAGCAGTATCAGAGCGCGCAACCGAGCATGGAAACAGCGATGCAACAGCAGAAAGCATTGCAGGATGAAAAACTTAGATGGCAGGCTTCAATCGGAATTGTTATTGCTTTTATCGCGTTGGAAATTTTTGGATCGATGGCAATTGGCGCTAAGAGCTGGTGGCATGACTTTTCCTGGAAGTGGCAAAACGATCATTCTGAACCGCAAAAACCGATAGGCACCACTCCTGATACTACTCCTTCGCCTTACATTGAGCCGTATAATCGAACGCCCGGTGGCAATCAATCTACGTGGCAGCAAGAACAGGCGCAGCGCGACAAAGAAAAGATTGAGCGCGACCAGAAGCAGCATGACCAGGACATCTATTTCACAAGACTCGATGTTGATAAATACCAGAAGATAATCGAGCACTGCAACAGCGAACTGACCAATCTCGCAATGAAGATTGCAGACCCAGCCGTAAGCGAGTACGAAAAAAACAGACTAAGGGAAACACGAGATTTCCGCCAAAAGAATCTTGAGGAAGCACAGGCCAACTTGAAGTTTGCTCAAGAAAAGCTCGCTGGATTGACCGGTGAACCCGTCCCTGCATCCACGCCTTCGGTTGTTTCTCCGTTCACAACTCGACCGAGTACCTCATTATTTCCGACATCACCAAGTAATGGCATCTCACCGTTTGCCCCACCAGCAGCCCCGAATAGCTCATCGTTAACACCGTCAACAACGCTCACGCCCTCAACCAGCGATTCATTATTCAAACACAAGTATGGCTTAGACTCGCTATCGAAGCCATCTTCGACTAGCACTCTTTCGCCATTTGCATCACCGTCCGCACCTCCGTCATCGACTGATTCGTTGTTCAAGCAAAGGTCTAGCGTAGACTCGCTGACAAAGCCGCCTTCGTCAATCAGGAGCTTTTCAGATCTCTTGAAAAACTCAGGTTCGACTTCTCAGCCGTCAACAACTACGACCACTAATCCTTAAGCGCTATTGTTTCTTCAGGAGCTTCGCCAGCTCTGAGTCGGACCACATGGCATAGTCAGAGCTGCCTTTGTCGTTCAGCAGATCGTAACGCATCCAAAGGTTGTTGCCATCAAGCACTGCATCATGAATCCACCAGTCTTTCGGCGGAACGACTGAAGTGCTGTAGGCGTGACTATTTTCCTTCCACCACTTGTCGGCGAACGCGGCTTGTTTGTCGTAAGGAACATGGGCGCGATCAAACGCATCACGAGTGTCTTTGCCGCCTGCATAGCTATTTATGCTCGAATTCAAAAGACCAGTAGGACTCGTGTCTGGTGGATTTTCCTTTAAATACTTTTGAAAGTTGTCCCATCCGCCGCCACTCTTGATGATGAACTGTTGTAGATCGAAGGCCCATTCACATTGAGTTTTCGGTTCAACTTTTTTATAACCTGATCGAAACTCAACATCATCCTTTGTCCCGAGGTAGACACCTAGCGGCTTCTGCTTCGTTCCACCGCGAACAGGAGTAATCTTGCCACCAGAAACATCTTGGCTCAGATCATAGAGTTTCTGCACGAGCTGAGCCTTTTGATTGTCCTGAGCACTGACTGAAAGCTGCAGCGTCATTACTAATACGGCAACAAGAATTATTCTGAGCATGTTGTTCTCCCTTCATTCCTCATCTTCACACAAGTCCGTCAAGAGCGCGCTCCTTATCCGATTGGGTCGGAAGCGTGTATTTTCTGGTTGTTTCTAACCGCTTATGCCCACCTATTTCAGCAACAATAACCAGGTCGTTGCCGTTTCGCACAAGGTTCGTGAGGCAAGTATGACGGAGAACGTGCGCTGAAAGCACCACCCCACAGCTCTGTCCAATCTTGCGAACAATCAAGTCTAAACTTGCCGTTGAAAGCCTTTTGCCTTGCGGATTCAAGAAGAGTGCCGACTCCACTTTCTTTCTATCGAATTTCTGATTCCGTTCGGAAATCCACTCTCTGAGCGCTTCTCGGGCTTCAGTATTTAGCGGAATTTCACGATAGCGATCACCTTTTCCATTGCGGACAATGATCCGATTCTTCCTGCCAGCTATGGACACGTCCTCTTCTTCCAATGCTGCGCACTCACCGATTCTGATTCCGGTGTAGAACAACAGGAGCGCAACGGCCCTGTCCTTACTTCGTCGCGAGCCGACTACTGCGCGGAGAAATCGCTTCTGTTCTTCTTTACTGAGTGCTTTGGGCGCCTCTTGCGGCAGGTCTTCACGCGCTACCTTGCCAGGCGCTATGCCTTGAAACTGAAAGAAGTGATCAATTGCCGTGAGGTAAGCATTGACTGTGGCCGGCTGAGACTTGAGTTCTTGCTTGAGATGTCTTTTGTACTCGCGAAGGATATGCGCCCGCTCGCGCTCATTCTCGATGAGCACTCGAAGATCTTCACCAGAGGTGCCCAGGAACCCCAGGAAGTGATTTATTCGCGACCGATAAGCCCTTCGAGTCTGCTCGGACAACGGCTGGCGTTTTAGCCACGAGAGGTACTTCTCGTAACGCTCATAGGAGGCTTTCAAGATGGCAGTTTTCAAGCGTTGTGTGCCTCGTCCCCAGTATCACAAGAAATCTGGGCGTCATCCTAGCACGCAGGTTGCCCGGTATCACAAGTTTTTGCGGTGAAAACTTGCGATACGTCTAGGTATCACAGGTTTTTTGGTCGGCCATGATGGGCCTGTTAATCTAAAATGTGGCGACTTCTTCTTCCGGTGGCTTAATGCCTCGGAATGCAAAGTATAGGATCACGTCGTACGCAATCTTCATGCCAGCGGCAACGAGGAGCGGCGTGAGCAACGCCACTTCCTTCATAAGGGTACCCGCAAACATAGGTGCTGTCGCCCATGCTGCCAGGCGGACGAGGTGGGTTACACCCGAGGCAATCGTGCGTTCATGTGGGGCTACAACCGCCATGACATAAGATTGCCTTGTCGGCACATCCATCTCTACAAGACTTTCACGCAACAAGAACAAGACTGCTGCTACTTCAAAATTCGGCGCGATTGCTATTGTTACGAGCAACAAGCTTGACGGGATGTGAGTAAACACCATGGTATTCACCAAGCCAATTCTCTTGGCCAACCAAGCCGCACCAAGATGCGAAAGTGCATTGCAAATTCTGGAGGCAAAATAAAGGAGCGCTAGGACTTCGATGCTCGTACCGAAACGTTGATGGAAAAACACCGAAATCAATGCCGCTGTCAAAAACCCGCCGCCAAAGCTGTCCAACGCAAACAAGGTTGAAATGCGTACAAGAATTCGTCTGGTTTGCGCACTGACTGCGGTGAAAGGATTGGCGACTACTGACTCAAATGCCGAGCGCGACATAAACAGGTAAACTGTGCCAGAAATTGCGAAGACACCAGCCACCGCACAAATGGCAAGTCGATAAGAATCAACCACTGAGAAAGAGAATTGTCGTTGCAAAAGGAATGGAGTAGCCGCCAGAAGTGACCCTATTCCATGTCCCAAGTCTTGCAGAACGTTGTACCAGGCAAAGGCTACTGTCCGTTGTTGATCGCTAACAGTTGCAGGAAGCAAGGCTTGTTCGAGAACCAGAGAAGCACCTCGATCTCGGCCCATACCGTTAATCATCCCAAAAAAGGAAGCACTCACTAGAAATGGAACTGTATCAGAAGATATCAGTAAGGTGGCACCGAGCCCAGACAGCCATGCCATCAGGCAAAGAACCAATCTTCTATTGCACCGGTTCGAAAAAATAGTTACGAACACAACAGAAACTGTTGCTCCGGCCAAGCCAGCGCTGACAACCCAACCAATTTCCCTTGTATCAAATTTAAGCTGCGTCAGGTAAAGACCAAGTAGAACCGCCATCATCGAAATAGCTATAGAGCGCAAGAAGGCGGCGCTTATTATGAGTACCCGGTCTCTTACCTGATGACTGCCCCCATCTCCCATTACCAGATTATCTTTCTGCCACATCGCGCACGGTCAAGTCATCAAACAACGTCACACTATCAGCCTTTGTCCACAGCGCAATTTTGCCGGGTCCGCTGAAAGTGTCGTCCTCCACCTCATACAGTTTCTTTCCGTTGAACCAGACTTCAAACACATTGCCGCGTGCCACCACTCTCAAGTCATTCCACGTCTTGGCTGGTACCTTTACTTTCTGTCCATAGGTGCCAAGGTCCGTGCCCTTCGGCGCTATACTCGTCCGCTTGCCGTTCTCAACTTTGTACAAAACGACGTTATCCTCAAGGGCGTTGGCCCGCACGATGTAATAGTTGTCTTTGTCTTTAAAGCGCCAGACAAGCCCGCCCGCTTGGTCAACACCTCCGGCAATCGGCTTGAATTTGACGGACAGATCGACATTCTTGGCCGTAATCTCATCGTTCACCAGTAACGGAAAACGCCCACGTGTCTTGTCATCGCTCACTTGTGCGATGACTGTCTTACCTGATGGCGCGCCTTCTTCCTGCTTAACAATCCATTTGGGTGCACCGCCCTCACTAGTCATTGCTACGGTGAACCCAGCGGGTGTATTGCCTGCTGTATCTGCCTCAAACTTGAAAGTTTTTGTCGTCGTGTTCATAGTTTTTTCACCTACGGGAAGAAATGCCACGCGCTTAGGCGCTTCGCCTACTGACGCTTTGCTTAGCAGCTTTAGCTTGCCCTCCGGCGTCACTTCAACAAGTGAAACGCTAGCATTTCCAATATTGCTAACCAGTACTTTTACAGGTGAGGTGCCTGGAATTCGCTCTATACAACAAGGCTTAGATACATCGCTCAAGCGGTCCAGAAGCTTGCCGCTAGTCACGTCCACGGCGTCCACATACGAACGCCCCTCGTTAGCAGCAAGCACTATATTTGGTGCCACCGCTTCAACACGGTGATAGGTAACCTCTTGCGGCTGTGTGTTGTTTAGCGGTGGCTGCAATGCAAACAGTTTAGTCACCTTGCCGCTCTTGGTGTCCATCTCAAAGAACCCATCCACCCAAAATGAGCCGAAATAGGCTTTTGATTCATCTGGGGAGAATGTCAAACTGCGCGGATTCACATTCAGCTGGTGAGAAGCCACGAGCTTCTTACTTTCGGGATCAACAATCGCCAGCCCAGTTATCTTCTTGCACGTAGCGTATGCA
>JADZFV010000526.1 GCA_020854255.1 Candidatus Melainabacteria bacterium
ACGGCAGAGACCAGTACGATCGTTATGGGCGTGACCAATATGGCAGATATGGACGCGACCAGTACGACAGATACGGTCAAAACGACAGATACGGGCGCGACAGGCAAGATCAGTATTGGAATTGCTTAGCTGGAACGATTCAGCAAATGCTCGGCCATTCTATCCGCGAATTTGATCCGCGCGTCACAGAACGACGCGGCTGCGCAGCATTTGTCAGTGCCGCATTGAGGCATTCATTCAATCTCAACGTGCAAGACACAAATTGCCGGGGTCTGGAGAATACTCTTCGTCAAAACGGCTTCCAGCAAGTTGACTTGAGAGACCTGCGTCCGGGTGATGTCATCATCGGCAATCGCTCAGGCGATCAACCCGGACACGCGGCAATATATGCCGGCGACGGCAAAGTTGCGCAAAATACCTCGAACACGGGACGCATCTCTGTTGCAAGTGCAAATGTGTTCAACGGCAGAAGCTTCCAACGCGTTGTAGCATATAGACCGAGAGTCTAGATTAGCTCTTGGACCAGGTTTCGAGGCAGATTGGTCCGAAATGCTGCAGGTGCCATGTCGGACGCAAGGGTGTCTGTTTCAACGCCTTGAATTATCGGCTCGATAACCGACCAGACCGCAGCGCCATCCATCAATTCTTGAGGTCGAATCTGTACCAGCGTCACTTGTTTTACCACTAACGAAGTCCGTCCAAGAACGCCGATGTCGTTGCAAAAAATTTCGGAATTATTCCGTAAACAACCCCCGCGCTCGTCAAAACCCAGAGCAGGAGAGTAATTTGAATGCCTCGATCTTTCCAAAGTACTTCATCAGGCGCACCGGTATCATCTGATTGAACAGATAAAACTTGATAGCGCATGACGCCGTAGAGGACAAACGGAAGAGTCAGCATCATCCATTGACCGTGATATGACTGGAATGTATAGAAGGCATAACATGTGACCAGACTGGGCACTATGACAGCTTCCATGCGATCGACTAATTCGGGTGAATAGGCATTCAATGTTTTTCGGTGAGATGCAGCTTCGTCTTTCAGGAGCATAGTTTCTTGCCGACGTTTCTCCAACCCAAGAAATAGTGCACCAAATGAGGTGCAGGCCAAAAACCATCCGGACGATTCAACTCCGGCGGCAGCAGCGCCAGCAGCGGCGCGAAGAACAAATCCAGCAGCGATGGCAAATACGTCCAGCAAGACGTAATGTTTCAAAACCAAAGCGTAGAACATCATCAAGATAAAATAAACAAGCAAGAAAACATCAACGGTCGGTCGCACAAGAAATCCGATTGCCAGCGCACCGGCTGCGCAAACTGCTCCTAACCCGAGTGCAAATGGTGCGCTAATCTTGCCTGATGCAACAGGTCGATTTTTCTTTCTCGGATGAAGCCTGTCCGACTGGCAATCGAGTACGTCATTGACGACGTACACTGCGCTGGCGCAGAAGCAAAAGGCAACAAAGCACAATGACGCAGCAGTTATGGTCGCCGGTTCGATAATTTTTCCAGAAAACAGTGCCGGTGCAAAGACAATTAAATTCTTCGCCCATTGTTTCGGACGAATCAATTTGATAATCAGGCGAATTTTCTCCAACGGCTCAGCAGAAGTCGCCACGACCTCTGCCTGATTTTCTGTTTGCGTTTTTGCTTCCGTCACGCTTGAAGGTTCTCCCCCAACCATATTAGAGGATATAGAGATGAAGTGGATGAGATGAGCGGTTATTTCTTAGCAGTAAAAACCGGGCGGCGCATGGCGTCATCGCTACGCAGCTGAATCGTCGTCATTATCGTTCTCTTCGATGCGTTTGAATATCGGACCCTGATTGCGCACGACTTGGTTGGAAGGAATCAGGTCAAAGAATCCATCATCTCTAACGGAATCGCCGATTTTGCCTACTTCGTCGTCATAGCCTAGTTGATACCACATTTTTTGAGAAAGCTCGGGCGTGAATGGATAGAGATTCATCGCAGAGCGCCGCAATACTTCCAGACAAGTAAAAAGAACGGCTTCGCCCTCTTTCTGCTTTCCTTCTTTGAACAACGTCCATGGTTTTTCGTCGTTCATATACTTGTTTGCCTGATCGACAAGCGCCAAGATAGCGTTTATCGCGCCAGCAAAATTGTAGCTATGCATGCATTTGTCGACTTCTACATGCAACTCGTTGGCTTGCTCGCGCACATTGTTTTCCGGCTTGCAATCGGGCACCGTGCCTGCGCAATTTTTGTCGACCAATGTCAAAGTGCGGTTGAGCAAATTGCCGACATTGTTTGCCAGTTCGGAATTGACGCGACGAATCAATTCTTTGCCGGAGAAGTCGCCATCTTGATCGAAAGCGGTTCCTGAAAAGAGCGAATATCTGACGGCATCGGCACCATACCGATCGACAAGCGCGATTGGATCGATTACATTGCCAAGCGACTTACTTATTTTTTGACCTTCAACAGTGATGAACCCGTGCGCAAAAACGCCGGCAGGGAGATCTAATCCGGCAGCCATCAACATGGCAGGCCAGTATATGCAGTGAAATTTGATGATATCTTTTCCAACCAAATGCAAGGTTGCAGGCCAGTAGCCTTTGCCTTCGAATCCGCCACCACCGGTGAAGTAATTTGTAAGCGCATCGATCCACACATAGATGACTTGATCCTCGTCTCCCGGTACAGGGATACCCCACTTAAGCGAGCTTTTGCTGCGGGAAACACTGAAGTCAGTGACTTCAGGATCCTCGAGTTGATTGAGCACTTCTTTGCGCCTTCCGTCCGGTTGAACACGGCTGGGATCTTCGGTCATCCACTTTCTGATTGCGTCTTTGTACTTGCTCAGTTTGAAAAAATAATTTTCTTCACTGACCTGGCGCGGCGGTTTTTTGTGATTGGGGCAATTGCCGTGCTCATCCAGATCGCGCTCGCGAACAAAGTCTTCGCAACCTTCGCAATAATGACCGGTATACGAAGATTTGTAGATGTCGCCTTTCTCTTGCATGCGGCGAAACATTTCCTGCACAACTTTTTTGTGCTCGTCTTCGGTGGTCCGTATAAAACGATCAGGCACGACGTTCAATTTTTGCCAGGCCGCCTGAAACCTGGCCGACATCTCGTCGCAAAAGTCTTGCGGGCTTTTACCGGCGGCGCCGGCTGAACGCTCAACCTTGATGCCGTGCTCGTCTACGCCTGTAAGGAAGAAGACATCCTTGCCCCGAATGCGGTGAAAACGCGCCAGTATGTCCGCCGCAATCTTTTCGTAGGCGTGCCCGATATGCGGCGATGCATTCACGTAGTCGATGGCTGTCGTTACGTAAAACTTTTCCATTTGCTCTCCCTGAAAGCTAAGACTAGAGCCAGTCCGGCAAAGCGGCTCTTTTGGGTGTCCCTTCGAAGCGCCGAAAGTCGTGAAACTCGCCAGCCTGGAAATCAAGCGGCTAGCGAAGAATCCTCATAAGTCACATAATAATACAGGTGAGCTTTATGACCCCGGGAGTGTCAGCAATATGCCAAGAAATAAAAAGCGCGACAACAATTTTGCTGAGGTCAACCCTCTCCATGGCAAAACCATCATTTTAGGCGTTTCCGGCGGCATCGCCGCTTACAAGGCTTGCGATATCGCCTCGATGCTCAGGCGTGCCGGTGCCGATGTGCATGCAGTGCTGACACCGAATGCACGAGAGTTTGTCACTCAGCTGTCCTTGACGACAATTACCCGCAATCCATCGCATTGCGAACAGTACCAGGCCGATGGCGACTGGCGCCCCGAACATATAGAACTGGCTAAAAAAGCCGATTTGATTTTGATTGCGCCGGCCACTGCCGACATCATCGCCAAGATGGCAGCCGGAATCTGCGACAATCTCTTGACGACAATAATCCTGGCATCGCATGCAAAAATCATGCTGGCACCGGCAATGAATCCGAAGATGCTCGACCATCCGGCTACGCAAAACAATTTGCAGACCTTGCAAAACCATTACCGCTATGACCTGATCGGCGCCGATTACGGCGAATTGGCCTGCGGTGATTTCGGCACTGGCAAAATGGCCGCTGTGGAAACCATTGTGGCGGCAGCGGCTGCCCGCCTTCTGGAACATCGCACTTTAGCGGGAAAGCGCGTACTTGTCACCGCCGGCGGCACCAGAGAACCAATTGATCCGGTACGCTTCATAGGCAACCGATCATCGGGCAAAATGGGCATTGCCATGGCTGATGCCGCTTACGCCCGTGGCGCAGAAGTGACACTTGTGTCGACTGTGGAAGTAGATCGCGCTTATTCAGTCTTGATGGTTGAAACCGCACTTGAGATGCAAGAGACAGTGGAAGCCGAATTCGACGGCTGCGACGCCCTGGTAATGACGGCTGCTGTAGCTGATTTCAGACCGCTTGGTTTTTCCAATCAAAAGATCAAAAAGTCTGTAAAGGAAGACTTTTCGTTGGAATTGACCAAGAATCCCGACATTCTCGACTTGCTTGGACGTGTAAAACGTGATGACCAGTTCATCATCGGTTTTGCAGCCGAGTCGGAAGAACTCTTGAGCAACGCTTCGCAAAAACTGAAGCGCAAGAATCTCGATGTCATCGTCGGCAACGATATAACCGTGCCCGATATAGGTTTCGGCAGCGATGACAATGCTGTGATTATTTTATTTGCTGACGGCAATCGCGAGAATTTACCGCGCATGCCCAAACGCGCTATAGCCGAGCATCTTTGCGATATCATCGCCTCGCGATTCACGGCCACTGAAAAGGAACCGGCAAGCGCCGACTGACCTGCCGTCAGGCAATGAGAATCATAGAGCGCCACCAGCCTGGCGGCTTTTGCGCAATTTTACTGGCTATCGAAGCCAGCCCTCCAGAAGTCGCCTGCAGTGTTTATCCGACGCAGCGCCTGTAAAGCTTTGTTGTGAGCTTGGAAGCTGACAGAAAGAGCGTTTATGGCTTTCCTGCCGCCTGTCACCTGACGCTGTGAGCTTGTCGGCAACCGGCAGTTTACTCCGTCTCTTTATTATTTTGAGCCTCATGGGTGGTATACTTCACAGTGATTGTCATCAGGTATAGGGCAATCGAAATGAGCTTGCTTACCGGCTCCCCATACCAAATCATGCGGACACGCAGCTAAGAAAGGGAAAACGGGGCGGCAAGCGTTCTGCGAAGGAGTTTTGAAGTCGATGAGCAAATATGCCAACGATGAAAAATCGTCTGAGTCGGGTTTTGCAGCCTGGTTTCTGGGTCTGTTTCTGGGAGCGGTCGGCGGAGTAACCGTCGCTCTTTTAGTAGCGCCCAAATCCGGCAGCGAAGTCAGAGGCGTTATCAAGGAGACAGCCAATCACCTGCCTGAAAAAGCCAGTGAATTGGTGGACGATTCCATCGATCTTTACGCCTCAGCGCTCAATTACTGCCAGGTTTTGATCGAAGATCAAACTTTACGTTTGAAAAGAGCAGTGGCAGCAGGAAAGCTGGCTGCCGCCAAGAAGCGTGAAGAGCTTGAAATGGGCGGTTCGACCGTTTTGCCGTTTCAACACAGGTAAGCCAGGGTCGTCGATCGTCAACCTGAAGAATGAGGCTTAGATTTTGGATTTGACACATACTCTGGATTTTCTCGTAGTCGGGGCTCTGGCATTGCTGAGCCTCGGTCTTGTCGGGTTGGCCATGGCTGCCGGACAATTGGTCCCGCAAGTTAATCGGACCTTGACTGCTTACGAAAAGCTGGCCACAACCTTGGAAACAGAACTGGCGCCTACATTGCAAGAAGTGAGCAAATTGGCAGGCGGAGTGATAAAAATTCAGTCCGTGGCGCAACACAGCATCGCCGAGGTGGGTACAAAAGTCGAAGACGTCACTGGCAACCTGACTAAGGTAACCAGTTCGGCAACCAAAGAGTCCAATGTGTGGGGGACTGGGCTCCTGGCGGGCTTCAAAGCATATCTCAGCTCTCAACACAAAGATGATTTACATAGTGAGACGAGTGCCTCAGGAAAGGGCACAGACAACAGTAGGAACAAAAATAAAGACAAAAGACAGTTAACGATGGACCGAGGTGAAGAAAATGTCGGACTCAAGCGGTAGATTTTTTGAAGGACTTTTAGTTGGCGGAATCATGGGCTTCCTGTTTGGAATGCTGGCAGCGCCCAAGTCCGGCGCCGATCTGAGAAGACAGATTGCCGACGGAGGCGAAGACCTCTACAAGAACGCCAGTGACCAATTGTCCGATTTCCGCGGCAAAGCGGAGACGGCTTTGAATGACTTCCAGCACCGCGGGGAAGAAGTACTGCGCACAGCCAAGGATCAAATCCACGACAAGAAAGCTCAGATCTCCAACAAGATTCAAGAAATGGCTGGACACAGCACGCAAGCGCTGGTTGACGATGTGGAGTCGGCTACTTCCGGCTAGACATTTTTGATCACGCCAGTGCCACCATTTCTGATACCAATCAGAGCAATCAATAATTCCACAGCTTCCACAACGACTCTGAATGGTCGCCAAAGAGCCTGAAAAATTGCGTCTCAATCGGGCAATAGCGGCTACCGGCATCTGCTCCAGGCGGCGCGCCGACGAATTGATTAAGGCGGGGCGCATCACTGTGAACGGACAACCGGCGCTCGACCTGTCGTTGCAGGTCGATTTGCTCAAAGATTGCATTGCCGTAGACGGCAAACCTTTATATAAAAAACCATTCGATTACGTGGTCTTGTACAAACCAAGAGGCGTCGTCACTACCTGTGAAGACGAGCAGGGCAGGCGCACGGTCATTGATTTGATGCCGCCGGATTTGCAGCACTTGAAGCCGGTCGGCCGCCTGGACAGGGACTCTGAAGGGATGATCATTCTCACCAACGACGGCGCTTTGGCTCAGACTCTTGCACACCCCTGCCACCACGTCGAAAAAACATACCGAGTTACAGTGGACGGACTGATTGATGAAAGCGCGCTGACGATCCTGCGTCAGGGCGTCCGGTTGTCAGAAGGAATCACCCAACAAGCGCGCGTGCACTCCTTAAAACGATCCGGAAACATGTCGTCCTTTGTGATCGTCATCCGGGAAGGTCGCAATCGGCAGATCCGACGGATGTGTGCCAAGGTAGGTTATAACGTGCTTCGATTGGTCAGAGAGCGGATTGGTGCGTTACAATTGAACCTGAAGGAGCCGGGTGAGTGGCGGCACTTAATGGCTTCAGAGGTGTCTCTTCTGTCTGAAGGTTCGCGTTAGCTAGTTAAACAGAACCAAACGCAAGTGAGTACGGCGACGAATATGGTGCTTGAGTCCATTGGTCAAAAGCTGAAATCTGCAAGAGAAGGGCAAGGACTGTCCCTGTCGGATATATATCAGCGCACCAAAATCCCTGTAAATCACCTGCAGTCCATCGACAATGGCGCCGCCGAAGACTTGCCTGAGCCCGTGTATGTATCGGGCTTCATTCGCCGTTATGCCGAATGCGTCGGCCTCAATCCTCAGTCACTGGTAGAAGAATATCGCAGCCAAACCGATGGTGTAAACGGCAATGGCCGCGGAGGCAAGCACAAGCATGCAGTCCTCGATAAGCCCATGCAGCCGGTTATGATGGCGCCTCCGCATGTACGCACGGTCAAAATGGAACAGGGCGGTGGTCCCGGGATCTTAAGAACGATGGGAGTATCCGTGTTCTGGATTATCGTCATTCTCGGTCTTATCACATTCCTTTTCTGGTGGAATTCAAACAATCAATCGCAACAGGATTCGTCGGCGATCCTGCCGATGCGTGACCTGCCCAATCGTTTCAGCAATGTCGGGCCATCCGGCGCGCCTGCCCCGGCTGCAGACAAGAGCGCCGCATTGACGCCAGGCGATACCGAGCCCACTGACAGCCGCATCTCGCTCAGTGCCAGCCAGCACGTCTGGGTGGAAGTTAAGTCCATCGCCTCGGGCGATTCACTTTTCACCGGTTATCTGGAAGCCGGCGACCGCCGCGACTTCCAGGATCCGCAAGGACTTAGAGTAAGAGCCGGAAACGGTGGCAGCCTCTCGGTTGAAACCAACGGCAAGTCCCAGACATTTGGACCTGCAGGTAAAATTACTGAAAAAACGTTTATGGCCAGAGTTCCAGGCGGAGCGGCCCCGGCTGATGCAACAGCCGGAACCGTCGTGACCGGAACCCCTGTCGTCAAACCAATTGTAAAGAAGGTAACACGCCGTCCAGCCGGCGATGGTGCAGCCAGTGCGCCACGGCGCCGTCTCAATCCCGCCGCCGGAGATTCTTATATCCCCGGCGAGTCGCTTCGACGCAGCGGTTCCAGTTATACTGATGGGCGCTTGGATACCGACTAAGGTTGAGCGGAAGCACTCTTAGAGCGCTTTAACGTCTTTTCGCCAGCGGTAGATCAATCTGCAATGCCTTTTGACTGGGCTGCAATCAATCTTATGGTGATGGAGAGTCGAAAATGCACAAACCCCGCCTCGGCGTGGTGTCCCTCGGATGCCCGAAGAATCAGACTGACACGGAAGTGATGCTTGGCCTTCTCAATCAAGCCGGAGTAGAGGTAACCTTCGACAACGACGAAGCCGAGATGTGCCTGGTCAATACATGTTCGTTCATCGGCGATGCCCGTCAGGAATCGGTGCGCACGCTGGTTGAACTTGCCGATCAGGGCAAACAGTTGATCGTCGCAGGCTGCATGGCGCAACATTTTAAAGAAGAGTTGCTGGCTGAAATTCCTGAGGCACGTGCCATTGTTGGAACCGGCGATATCGAAAAAATTGTCGAAGTTTATCGAACCGTTTCCAGCGATTCTTCGCTCAGGGTAGTCGAAGTTAGCGATGTGCCAAACGATTATACAGACGAAGTATTGCCGCGCATGATGACCGGAGTCGGTGCGTCTGCATATCTCAAAATCGCTGAAGGTTGCGACCATCGCTGCACTTTCTGCATCATACCTATGTTAAGGGGAGACTTCCGCTCGCGCTCGATCGAATCGCTCGTGAAAGAAGCGCGAGTACTGGTCAATACCGGTGTACGCGAAATCATTCTGGTATCGCAAGACTCGACTTATTATGGTCTCGATATCTACAAACGCCAGGCGCTGGGCGAACTTCTTGAAGCACTGCATGAAATCGAAGAGCTGGATTGGATCCGCGTTATGTACTTTTATCCGACGGAAACATCAGACGAATTCTTGAAGACGATGGCGCGCTTGCCCAAAGTGGTCAAATACGTCGACATACCGCTCCAGCACAGCCATGCAGACGTGCTAAAAGCAATGGCACGCCCGCTGCATCCGGAAAAGGTAGTGGAAAGAATCCGCAAGCTCGTTCCTGACGTGAAAATCCGCTCTACCTTTATTGTCGGATTCCCGGGTGAAACAGAAGAGCAAGTGCAGCATCTGGCCGACTTCATAGCCAAGTACGAATTCGACAGGCTGGGCGTGTTCTGCTATTCGAAGCAAACAGAAGTGGAAAGCGGCCACATGCCCAACCAAATTGCCGAGCGCACAAAGAAAGCGCGTCGCAAGAAGATCATGAGTATTCAGCACGAAATCGCATTCAAGCAAAATCAAAAAATGGTCGGTCGCATAATCGACGTTTTGATTGAATCATATGACGACAAGAAAAATCTCTACGTCGGCCGCTCACAATGGGACGCTCCCAGCATCGACAACTTGGTCTATGTCAGCGATGCCGAGGGCACAAGATGTATTTTGGGCGACTTTACGCGAGTAAGAGTGACCGAGGCAAAACCTTACGATCTTTACGGTGAGGCACTGGAAGATCTCGAGCCGAAAAGCACGATAGCTGACCTGGCGTTGGCATCTAAATAAGCCAAATTCCGATAATCCAAGTAATCCGAATATCCAATCGTTTTTTCCGGTCCAGCTAGGCGGGCACAGAAAAAATCAGGTTGTGGAATAATGCACTATGGGCATTCCAGGGCTTGATTCAATTATGGGCAGACAGCTCAAAACAGCGGTAATCGCCTCCGTACTGGTCTTATCACTGACGACCTGTGCCGTTTACTCGCCGGTATTCGCCCAACCAAGCGATGTGATGCGTCAAGCAATCGATCTCTATTCGCAAGGGCGACTGGAAGAAGCCGCGCAGCTAATGCAGAAAGATTTGCGTGATCATCCGGACAGCGGTGTTGCCCATGAATACATGGGAAAAATTCTCGAGAAACAAGGCTTGGACAAACAAGCGCTCTCGGAATTCGAAACTGCATTTAGATTGATTCCGCAAGGGGTCGTAGAAAACGCCACCAAGACAGCCGTTCAAGAAATCACCGGAAAACCTGGCACAGCGGCAATAACTCCCGCTCAAAAGCCAGCCTCCAACTGGTTCGAATCGATGTGGAACAATGCCGTCGACAGCACTACAAAGTTCTTCGGTGGCACTCCTGCACCTCGCCCCACACCTACCTCTGGCTCAAGCACGTCTTTTAACCTCGACAGCGATCCAATGTCCTCAATGCCGTTTTGGCTTCCAATAGCGATGCCTAATTTAGCTTTGAACATCAAGAAGATGTACAAGGACAGTCGCAAAGCCATCATAAACATGGTGCACAAGCATGACGAGAAAAACGCTCCGGGCGGCTGGCATCCGTACAAGAGCATCTCCATGGCCGAACTCGAAGACATCATTGAAAAATGTCAAAGAATGAGCGGTGAAAAGTGGGCCAGCCATCCTGACAGAGTAGTTTCCTATTCTGCCGTGCCACCGGACACGCGCGACTGGGATTTCTGGATAAGCAGGTACAGACGCGCTTTCCAATTCGTTCTTTTACACCATCTTGAAGAATACGCAAAGGACGAAACCAGAGGCGCGACGTCTATTGCCTTTAGTGTGGACAAATTTGGCAAACTGCGCGGCTGCATCTTTGCCACCACTAGTAATGAAAATCTCAATCGCTGCCTGCTTGAAACCATACGCGATCTAAACGGCTCTCGAATACTAAGATTCCCATCCAATACCAGTATTCAAGGATGGAATTTCACAATGTCCTGGGATTTCCGCCGCATGCTTGCCATCGTCAAAGCGCGGCGCGAATATCAAAGAAAACAACTAGCACTGCAGCACGCGAAGGAAGATGCCTTCAGTCAATTGAGCACAGAAGCACTGCAAATCGCAGAGAAAAAATTTGAGGAAGGGAAAGCAGAAACGGAGAGGATGCGCATTGCAAAACTAGAGTCAGAGCTGGTTCGCAAAACCGACGTTTCGGCAGTCGTATTACCAAAAGCAAAACCTTTTGAGCTGAGAGCAACAGCCCTCAAGCTTTCAGATGTCCTGATGAACAAGAACTTCAATAAAGGCAAAGGCGATGCCTTCAAAGAAATCGATGACCGCCAGATCATGAGCTGGCCCGATGTCAGTAATTGATTCCGCAAATGGGGGAGGTCTGGAAGTTAAAGCGTTAACGCTTTAACTTCCAGACCTCTATTTTGGATTTACCAGGACGGAAAGCGCTGGGGTCAAGGTTCTATACAACAATTGTGCGTACAATCACGACACATTCCCTATCGTGAAATTCTGGCATTTCTAACACCACCCACTGTCAAAGTTTTCGCTCGCTCGTAAGCATGGCGACTGTGTTATTGAATTTCGTTTGCGGTCTGCACAGTGGTGAGTGCACGAAGTTTCTCCTGAATACGGTTCAAAATTTTTCGGATGTCTTGCGGCTCGATGAATGTTACCAAAGTAGCAGAAATTCGTGGTGAATGTTGTACGCGGTGGCATCTCAGCTTGACGCAAAAAACGTTCTGACGGTTTTGGAATTTCAATAAAGCGAATGTTTAGCGATATCGAAACCGGCTTGTTGATTGGATTGTAATATTGCCTGCCGACATAGCGAGCAAAGTCAACCCAATAATTTTTGAAGCGCTCCCAAGGAAGAGAGTCGATAGACCATTTGCGAAATTTTTCGCGTTGGAATCGCTCCAAAAGATCGAGCTTATCCGAATTGTGCGATCGGGCAATTGGCAGTCTGTAGATGCCGATATCGAGCGCGCTGTAACTTGGCGTGGCGATGGCTCAGCCTATGTGCACGAGCCCTATCTATGCACCGAACGCGCCCAAGATGTTCTTATGGCTCGGACCCGGCGAACAGGCCGCGTCTGGACAATGGAAGACCTGAAGAAAGGCAACATCAAAAGAGAGAAGTTAGCCAGGCAGAAAATAAAGCGCGCAGTTGCGTCTATGTGCTCTGCCGGCGAACAACTAACAAGAAACGCCATCGCCGAAAGGTCAGGCTGTTCACCGAACACGGTAAGCAAACACCGGGACCTCTGGAATCTCTTGGCATCTAGATCAGGCGATAAGAGCCGGGGGGTGTGGGGGGGATCTTCGTGTTTTGCCCTGTGTTTTAAGTTCGGAAAAAAGCCTTTTAGATTGGCCTTCTTCTTCAGTGGCCGACTCCGGGGGTTTGGGGATCAATGGAACGAAAAGTAGCGCTAAGGAAATCTCCATTGCGGTAGCCCCCCTTACGATCTGCCCGGCGAAAAGCCAACCATCGAACACCCAGAGTGAAGACCACGCTCTACAAGTTCCTCCGGAAGTCTTCACTCCAGGACCCCAGTTCGACGGTAATCAGACAGAGGGGCAGATGGGTGCGGGGGGAGTTTCCGATATTTGGGAAGAGCTAAAAACTAAACAACAGCAAGCATCTCAAAGCTTATATATACAAAAAAACATCTTTTGAGCAGCCATTAGGAAACTACCAAACTTTAGAAAAATCGAGCGTTTTCAAAAAAGGGAAAACGCTCTTTAGATGGTATGTAAAGCGCCGGCCCTGAGTTGGTTGCTTAGCCAGCCGTGATAGATCGAATTGCGGTTGAGTTGATCGAATAAATTTGAGGTGCTGCGGCTTTCGCCGTTCCGCTCCTCCGGTCACTGCCCAAGTTAGTGTTCGGCGATCCGTCCGCGCATGCGTGGGCAGTAACCTCCGGCGCGGTTTAAGTCGAAGC
>JADZFV010000527.1 GCA_020854255.1 Candidatus Melainabacteria bacterium
CGACTGCCCAGGCGATCAATGCTTCGCGGCTTTCTAATCCTAGTTTATCGAGCAATGCGTCTACTTGTTTGCGAACGGTTTCTGGAGATGTAAATCGTTTTTCTCCAATCTCCTGATACTTCATTCCGCGCGCCAAAAGTGTGAGCAGATGCTGCTCGGCACCGGTGACTGTCGGATGTTGCGTTTGATCGAGTTCTGCAGAAATCACCGGCGTATCACCGGCTGAAACTCGCCTGATGGCGTCGGCAACTTTTGCAATTGGCTCTGATTTTAGAAGGTATCCGGAAACGCCGGTTTGCAAAACAATTTGCAGTATCGCTGCGCGAGCGTCGCCTGAAAACACGATCACGCGCGTATCGGCAAGCGAGCAAAAAGATTCGCTGAGGGACTTTGGTCCTTCAGAATCAGGCAAATGCAAATCGAGAAGAATAATATTTGGGCGCAGCGTGCGCGCGAGATTTAGACCTTCCTCGCTGGTTGTGGCAATGCCCACCACTTCAAAATCCGACTCGGCGGACAGTTCGCTGCGCAGACCTTTGAGGGTTGCCTCGTGATCTTCAACGAGCACCATCTTTATTTTTGGTTCGTTTTGTTTTTTGCACATTGCGTTTGAATTATACAACCGAAGAGGCGACACCATGCGCTTTATTGTGGGGGCGACGCATGGCGCCGCCCGACTCGAGGGACCTGATGCCCGGCAATTGCATGCTGCGCCTGCGGGTCCGTCAATGCTACGTCAGATCAGTCTATTTGCTTTTCGACTTTGCATCTGCGGTAGTCGGCACTTGTGCTTCGACTTTTTTGTATTCGACAGCGATTATGGTGACGTTATCCGGCGCATTTCTTTCCAGCACCATTTTTAGCAACTGATCGCAAGCTTCGCTGGGGTTCGTATGCTGACTGACTGTCGGACCCAATTCCTCGGGCTTGACGACTTCCGATAATCCGTCTGTGCAGAGGATGATCCAGTCGCCGCACTGTAATTCCTTTTGGGAATAGTCTACTTCCACGTTTTCTTCGTGACCGAGACATCGGGTGATCAGGTTTCTATATGGATTGACCGCGCATTGCTCGAGGGTCAATTGCCCGCGCAAGTGCATTTCCATTACAACGGAATGATCGGTAGTAAGGACTTCAGCCTTGCCGTCGCGAACCAGTGTGGTCCGTGAGTCTCCGGCGTGCGCAATGTGCAGTATGCCGTCATTACCCGTCACCGCCATTACAATGGTCGTGCCCATCGTCTTTTTGTCTTCACTGGCATCTGCCGCTTGTTTTACAGACGTATTTGCCTCGCCGACAGCGCGCCGCAACCAGGCTTCCACCGCTTCGGCATCGCTGAGATCGGGTGGCTCTGAAACCCAGAGGGTCTCAACCGTTTCGACTGCCAGCCTGCTGGCCAGGGCACCACCGGTTTCGCCGCCGACGCCGTCGCAGACGACCAGGCACCGTTCGTCTTCACTTATGTGGTAGTTGTCCTGATTATCCTGTCGCTTGAGACCTACATCGGTTATTCCTGCGCTCTTCCAGGTCAAATTGACCATGTTTTCCTCTCTTATCCGTACTCAGGCTGAGCGGGGTGTCGCACCGCCGATATCGCCGCACTATCATTCTATTGCCCCACCAGTCGTCCCGTGAATTCCCGAAAACGGGTATTTCCTTAACCCGGTCCTTGCAGGGTTTTCTGGTTTTGCCCTGAATGCCTGCCTGGCGTGGCTTGCTGGCGCTTGACTTCTTTGACGATTTTGGTCTAAATCTGTACCCAGGCTGTCGCGACTGGAAATCATTCTTTAGAAATTGCGCAGAGCCATCCCGCTTGCTGGATGCCGCCGAGGACTTCTGTGGCAATGGGTCATTGCCCCGGCCCAGGGCCTGCGGCGGATGTCAGCCGCAGGCTGCTAATTCCAGTGCTGAAGTAACGAAATGCCTCATCAGCTTTGACATTCCGGTCTTTTTGTGCGATAATCCGCTTAATCCTGGCGCGTTGAGGCCTGCTGCGGCTCATGAATGCCATGACGATTAATCAGTCCACGGGACTGTCAATACGATAAAAATTGATTATTCGCTCAGCGCACACGGCGCGGCATTTTTTGGAAACAGTTGGCTGCTATGCCACTGATCAATGAGTTTGAAAGAACAAAGGAAGACTAACATTGCAGAATTTTGAAGAGCTTGGGTTGTCCAAGCCGGTTTTGGCTGCCCTGCAGGAAGCGGGATATACCGAGCCAACGACCATACAAAAACGGACTATAGGTTTGATACTCAACGGATTCAATGTACTTGCCTCGGCTGAAACAGGCTCAGGTAAGACGGCAGCATTTGCTTTACCGATTGTTGAGTGCTTGCAAGAACCAGGCGAAAAGCCGCGGGCACTGGTTTTAGCGCCCACGCGCGAGCTGGCGTTGCAGGTGAGTTCGCAATTTAAAATCTTTGGAAAAAATCTTGGACTGAAGGTTGTCACTTTATATGGTGGCACCGGAATGGACCAGCAATTACGAGCACTTAGAGGCAAGATCGATATCATCGTCGCCACTCCAGGACGCTTGAATGATTACCTGGAGCGTAAAGCGGTAGATTTGAGCCAGGTAGAAATGCTGGTGCTTGATGAAGCCGACAGGCTTCTCGACCTGGGATTCATGCCGCAAGTGCGTCGCATCGTTTCTAAAGTGAACAAAGAACGTCAAACTTTGATGTTCTCCGCAACCATCGACGATCGCATTGGCCGGCTCGCCAACGAGTTCTCTGAAGATCCAGTGATTGTAAAAATAAACACCGAGCGCGTTGAATCAACCACAATCGATCAACAGTTTGTTCACGTTACTGAGTTCAA
>JADZFV010000528.1 GCA_020854255.1 Candidatus Melainabacteria bacterium
ACGAGCGCCATCCGTCGCTGGCCAGAGTTCCCCAGCTGCATTCGGGCGCAGAAAGTCCCAGTCCGATGAAACTCAAGGTCGACTCGGACAGAATTGCCGAAGGCACTGTGAATGTAAGAGCAACGATAATCGGGCCCATGGCGTTCGGCAACAGGTGTTTCAATACGATGGTCAATCCGTCTTGTCCGGCGGCTCTTGCTGCTTCGACGAACTCTTCTTCTTTCAATTGCAAAAGCTGTGCTCGAACAAGTCGAGCTGTACCCATCCAGCTGACCAGACCGAGAGCAAGCAAAATTCCGAAGGTTCCTTTGCCGACAAGAACTCCAATGAGAATCATCACAAGCAAGTCAGGAAGGGAATAGGCGATATCCACACCACGCATCAGCAATGTATCGATCTTACCGCCGCAGTATCCGGAGATAGCACCATATGTGGTTCCCAAAAGAAAAGCCACACCGGCAGTGACAAAACCGATACTGATCGACAAGCGCGATCCGTAGATAACTCGAGAGAAGATGTCGCGCCCCAATTCGTCAGTTCCCATCAGATGTTTCAAACTTGGCGCCACGAGCATATCGTCGGATGCCTGATCGAATGAGTAAGGAGTAAGGGGAATACCTGCGGCAGACAGGAGTGCCATCAAGCAAATGAAACAAGCCACCCAAAAGGCAATGTATGCGGAAGGAATTTTTCTGAGGCGATTGAAAGCAAGCTCCACCCGCGAGACTTGCCGCATCTGGTGGTCTGGCAAATTGGGCGAGTTAACGGACGCTGTCACTTAACCCTCCACCTTCATGCGCGGATCGAGTATTTGATAGGCAACATCGACTATCGCATTCGTCACAATCAGCAAGGCCGCAAAAACCAGTGTCGTACCCATGATCAAATCGTAATCGCGGTTGGTGACGGCAGTGACGAAGAAGCGCCCCATGCCTGGAATTGCATAAAGATACTCAACAACAAATGAGCCCGTAATCAGTATTGCCGTCAATGGACCGAGTACGGTGACAACAGGAACCAGAGCATTGCGCAGCGCATGCTTGATGATCGTAGACCAGCGAGATAAGCCTTTCGATCTGGCTGTTCTCACCCAGTCTTTCTCCAGGACTTCAAGCAGGCTGGCTCTGGTCAAACGCGCCAGATACGCCGCCGGAGAAAATGCCAGAGTCAGAGAGGGAAGAACCATATGCCAGGGCGATTCCCATAAAGCAACAGGCAAAATCTTCAACCAGACGCCAAATATAAAGATCAAAAAAGCACCGATGACGAATCCCGGAACGGAAATGCCGGCAGTGGAAATAAACATGGCAGTGACATCCAGCCAGGTTCCTCTGTTCACCGCGGCAAGTGTTCCCAGTGGAACTCCAATCAAGACGGCCAGGACCAGAGCGGTCAGACCAAGTTGAATAGAGACTGGAATCGCTTCGGAGAGGATGTCGCGCACAGTTCTGTTTACATATTTATAGCTTACGCCTAGGTCACCCCTGGCCAGTCGGGATAGATAAATCACATACTGCTGGGACACGGGTTTGTCCAGTTGATACTTGGCATTGAGGTTGGCAACGATGGCCGGAGGCAGGTTTTTATCGGCATCGAAGGGTCCGCCCGGCACGATGCGCACCAGGATAAATGTCAGTGTTGCCACTATCAGCAATACCGGTAAGGCAGTCAACATTCTTTTCATCAATAGTGCCAGCATCGTGGCGTGGTATCTCCAGTGGTAGCAGTTTCAACTTTTTAAACTCGCAGGGGTGATGCCATGCATCGCCTGTCCATTCAATTCGGTTTTTCTATATACACCTTCCTGAAAAACTGCAAATCCATAGCATTGAAGCCGATTCCCCTGACCCATGGTTTGACCATCGTGTTCTGCGTGGACAGATAAATCGGGATAATCGGTACTTCATCCTGGCAGATAGTTTTATCCCCCTGTGCATAGAGTGAGGCGCGCAACTTTCGATCTTGCTCTGCCGCCGCCCTATCGATAAGCGCATCGTATGAAGGATTGGACCATTGCGTGTAATTGTTGCCGTTTTTGGTCGTGAATAGATTCATGAATGTTTCGGGATCAGGGTAATCGGCCCCCCATGACTGCCTGTACATCTGGGGCGGGTCGCGATGCAGAATGTCGAGGTAGACTTTCCATTCGTTTACTTCCAGCTGAAGTTTGACATTCAAGTTTCGCTTGATCTGTTCTTGAACAGACTCCACAATCAGCTTGGCGTCTTCTCTTTGAGGGTAGAGAATTTTTGCAACAGGGAAGCCTTTTCCATTGGGGTAGCCAGCTTCAGCCAAAAGCTTGCGAGCCTCAACCGGATCAAATTTGCCTTTCGAGCCCTCTGAGTATCCTTCCAGCCTGGGCGGGATCCATGTATAGGCAGGCGATTCGCCTCGTCGGAGGATTTTCGGAAAGACGGTCCTGTCGATTGCCATTGAAATAGCCCGTCGAACACGCCTGTCGTCAAAGGGCTTTTTCTTCACGTTGAAGCCAATGTAATTACACCGCAAGAGAGGCAAACTTCTATAGAGAGGAGAGTTGCGGAAGCGCTCCACATCTGCCGTGGGAAAACTTCTGTTGTCGACAAAGTCGAGTTGATTGTTTTCAAAAAGTCCAAAAGCAGTCGCCTGCTCAGGAATCATAAACATCTTGATTTTTTTGAGTCCGGGTGGACCTTCGAAAAATTTCGGATTGGCGGACAATTCGATTTTGTACTCATGCTTCCAAAGGCTTATGAAGAAAGGGCCGTTGGTGACTATGTTTTGAGGTTCGGTCCAGCGATCGCCGAACTTATCGATGATATCTTTTCTGAGCGGGCAGGTTGGGCAAAACGCCGTCAGGTAGAGGAAGTAAGCAGCTGGGCGTTTGAGCTTGACAGAAAACGTCCAGTCGTCAAGCGCCTTCACTGCGACCAGATTGGGGTCTTTGATCTTGCCTGAGTTGTACTCGAAAGCGTTCTCGATATCATAGAGAAAAAAACCGTAGGACGCGGCCGTGGCCGGGTTTAGAAGGCGTTTCCAGGCATATTCGAAATCGTGCGCTGTGACCGGCTTGCCGTCCGTCCACATGGCGTTTTTTCTCAAGTGAAAAACAAAATGTTTCCCCCCGTCGAGAATTTCCCAGCTTTCAGCACATCCAGGCTCGCACTTCATGTCGTTGTCGTATTGGGTCAGCCCGGTCATGAGGTTGGAAACAACATCGAATGAGGTTGAGTCGGTTGACGTCTGCCAATCGAGACTGGGGGGCTCGGCTTGCAAATTGATGCGGAATGTATCGGGCTCGTAACTGGTGGGCGTGCCCCCGCATCCAGTAGCGGCTATCGAGATCAAGGCGAAGAACGCCACTTTCAGAGCGCTTCGCGACAATCTCGCTGGGGAAAAACTGGGGTAAATCGAGAAATTTCTCACCGAGTCAGTATTAACTTCCGCTAAACAACAGCTGATAAATGCTCGAAAACGAGCGCAATGACAGGTTTGGATTGGGGCAGGCAATTGCTTGTGAAGCTTGCCCGTTCATGTCCAGATTCTAGTCTTGTTGACAGGTTTTTACCTAGTTAGATATACTTTGCATTGACGCCTCCCAGGAGGCCTTTTTGGTCTGTGTGGTTTTTTCCGAAATTCCAGCTCAGAGTCGACTTTGAGCGTTCAATTTCGAATCTGCCGTTCTCAGGCACAGACCGGCAACACTAAAGACAAGATTCAGTTTCGGCTGAACCATGAATTACCAATCGACAATGCAGGCATACGCTGTCATTAGCGCTTTGGGAGCAGAACCAGTAAAAAGGGGATAGAAAGCCGTGGCCAAGAAGGACGACCGGATCATCATCACGCTAGCTTGTGGCACTTGCAAACGCCGCAACTACACGTCGATGAAGAACAAGAAGAACGATCCGGACAGACTCAGTATCAACAAGTATTGCAAGTGGTGCCGCACGCATCTCGAGCACAAAGAAACCAAGCGCTAAATCAAAGCGGTCGGGCGCTTGGCTCAAGATCGAGTCAAAGGCGTCACACGATTACCTGAGACCTCATGGGGTCTGTGTGATCCATGGCACCAGGTGTGTCCGACCTTTTGAAAGCTTTGCTCGAGGCCACGCCTGGTCGGATCAAAGCAAATGCGCCTCTAGTTCAACGGTAGAACAGTGGTCTCCAAAACCATCGGTCAGGGTTCGATTCCTTGGAGGCGCGAATTTTTCAGGCGAGTCGACCGCAACTTCGGATGTCCAAACATATTGATGTCTA
>JADZFV010000529.1 GCA_020854255.1 Candidatus Melainabacteria bacterium
CGCCAGGACCCATTTTTCGGTCCCGAATCCAAATTTGATGCTGCTCGTCGCTGGGTGCCGTCTCTGAACGCGCTTATCGAGATGCTGCCGGACAACAATTTCAAGAAGCATCTCCAGGATGGGCTGCACATGCGCGGTCGCATGCCGACCATGGCGATGTACGAACGCGACGAAGAAACAGAGCGTCAATTTAACGAGTCAAACGTAGGATTGGAACGCCCGCCTGTGGAGCAGGAGCGGTCGATCATTCGCGATATCTTCTTGCATCTTAAAGACGCCGGCATTGATATCGAGCCGATGTTGAACAGTCCGAAATTGCGCGTTCTCAAATTCACGAAAGAAGCACTGGATAAAGCATACGAAATCCGAGTCAAGCGCCAGACCGCAGGAAAGGAATGCAAGTATTGCCGCGAGAAAAGTGCAGCAGATGCTACTATCTGCGAGTTTTGCAAATCCAATTTTATTGATCCTCCGAAAAGAGAAGCGCGCCGCTTTAGAAAAAATTCGATTGGATTTTTCCCGCTCGACAAAGGTTTGCTAAAGGATGTTCTTTTACACATCGCCATCAACCGCGCCCTCACAGGTGGTGCCTGGCGTAGTGAGCTTGCGGACATCTTGTCGACGCACGACATTTGCAATGCGGACGTCGAAGAAGGGCTTAGGAGGCGCAAATTCTTGATAGAGGAAGATATGTCTGTCGAACTGCCGATGTCTGAGTGGCAACGCAGTTTGATGTTGGAAGGATTGGACGATGGCATGGATGGCTATCACGCGATTCACAACATAATAGAAATGGGGCAGACATGCCTGCAAGAAGAGTTTCACGAAGAAGCTGAGCTTGTGCTGAATTTCGCCATGGCTGTCGCCGAAACGCACCATTTGGGAAACGTTCAGGGACTGGATGCGATGCGCGAGCCTTTAAAGACTTCGGGGTGGATGGCGCTTTCACAGTTGTATGAAACCACCGGTCGTTATGCCGAAGCCGAGGACGCTCATGCCAAGATGTTCCAGATCGGTCCTTCAATGGCGATTCCGGGACTGGAGGAAGTGATGAGAGCGACGATGGAATTGCTCAGCCCACAACGTTCTATCCGGCAAGCGGATCTCTGCTTCAAGCAAGACAAGTTCGATGAAGCAATCGAACTGTATAAGAAGGCCCTGACTGCTCTGGACAAACAAGAAGATAAACCCTTCGCCGGTTTTTCTACGATCGCCGGTCTGGTGCAGGGCGAACCACCTTCTTCGATGACCACTCCAAAAGGTGAAGACTTCGGGGTGCCTCCGAAAATAAATGGAAACGATCAAAAACAACTCAGCGAAGTAAGCGATCTGGTTTTGGTTTCTACCGCTCACCGCGTCGGTGTCATGAAGAAACTCGCTGATGTCTATTTGGCCAAGGAAGATTATTCGACAGCTGTATTCGTTCTTGATGAGGCAATGGAACTGGCCGAACAGCTCAATGCGCCATATCAAGCTCTGGTTGCCGATGTCTGCGACACATACGGTCGACTCAATTTGAAGCAAGAGAAGTACGCGGATGCAGAGTCACAACTGCGTCGCGCACTTGAATATTACTGCAGTGTTAAGGACCCGATGGACCCGGGCGAATTCCAGAATGTCGTAAACAGTACTTCCAATGCCCTGGCTGATTGCTTGGAAAAGCAGGGCAAAAAAGACGAAGCAACTCAATTCAGAAAGCCATAGGGTCAAACCCCGCCCTTAAGGGCGGGGTTTGATTACAAGCGACAAATTGAGCCAACTGCGACATGGCAGGATTTTATTGTCAAACACAGCGACCTGGTATCGAAAGGAATCCCAATTCTCCATTTTTACTACAGCCCGGCAGTGCTTACCTCGAAAGAAGCCCGCGCGAAGTTCAAAGAACCAAACTTGCGGCCGCTGCCAGTCACGACTGCGCCGGCAGCTTGAACCAGAAGGTGCTTCCTCTCCCTTCCTCGGACGTTACACCGATGGTGCCGCCGTGGGCTTCGACGATCGCTTTGCTGATCGCTAAGCCGAGTCCTGTGCCCTTTTTTACTGTGGCGTCTTCGTCGGAAACTTGTTTGAATCTCTCGAAAATTGCTTTCTGCAGATCAGGAGGAATACCGGGTCCTTCATCTTTGATGTCTATTTCTACAAAACCATTCTCTCGCCTGGCAGTCAGATCAATCTTTCCCTTCTCGGGGGAGAATTTGATCGCATTGTGCAAAAGATTGATCACTACCTGGACGAGGCGCTCTGAGTCTCCGCGTATTTTCAGATCTTCTTTTGGCGCATTGATGGTGACTTTCTTGACTTCTTTGTGAGAATTGACCGCTTCCAGTGAAGGCTCGACAATCTCATTGAGAGTGGTATCGGCAATGGTGATTTTTAAATGCCCGGACTCCCAGCGTTCGATGTCCAGAAGATCGCGGATCATGTTTACCAATCTGTCAACGCTCTTGTTCAATAGCGCAAGTTTTTGCCTTCCGGATTCACTGAGGTCGCCGTAGACGCCGCGGCCAAGCAGATCTAGATAGCTTTGCACCGACGTGAGCGGTGTTCTTAAATCGTGACTGACCATTTGCACGAATTGCGCTTTCATCAGTTCTACTTCATGCCGATCTGTAATATCTAGAATCAGCCCGATCAAGCGTTTTCCATCGAGTGTTTCAATTTCTCTAAAAGAGATCTCGACCGGCACTTCCATTCCATCGGGTTTTTCCGCCAGGCATTCATGCGCTCCACTCAGCGCATACTCCATGATGTAGGCGATATTCACTTTGCGGTTGCGCGAATCAGTGAGAATGGATTCTATCTTCCTTCCTTCGATGTCTGAGAGTTTATAGCCGAAGACTTCTTCAAATGTGCGGTTGGAGAGCCCCACATTTCCGTCCAGGTCGACCATCATCAATCCTACAGGCAGGCTCTCGAGAATCTGTCTGAGGCGCGCTTCTGCTTCCTTTATGACTTGCTCTGCAGCCTTTCTCTCTGTGATATCGTGCGCCACGCAGAAGAAAGAATCATCAGGGTCAGACCACTGCACCGACCATAGTATGTTGATGTCTGATCCATCGGCGCGCGTGATGCGACTTTCGAACTCGCTGGATTTGCTGTTTTCCCTGATGTCTTGCAGAGCATTGACGGTTGTCTCTGCGTCGGACTTAAGAACAATCTCGAGGCAGTTCTTGCCGACCAGCTCAGATGGCTCGTATCCAAGCATTTTCTTGGCGGCGGGACTCAATTTTGTAAAGTGCCCGTCTCTGTCAAGCGAGAAAATTACGTCAGCCGCGTTTTCAACGATGGCACGCTCCTTTCTTGCCGCCGCATTTAATGCATTGGCCATTTCTTTAAATACGCGATCCAGATGCGACAGCTCGTCGTTGCCGGAAAGCGGCGGATTGAGCGGCTGTCCGCGACCCAGGCGCACTGAGTTGTCCATCAAGACCGCCAGACGGCTGGTGACTTCCTTATTGAAGTTGAGGACCAGGAGAACTGACACGACGATGGTGACACCGACGCATGAGTAAAGAAGGAGTTTGATTTTTTCTCTGAGCTCCGATTGAGTCTGCGGACTGGTTTTCTCAATTGTTCTTTCCACCGACAAGATTGCTTCCAGCTCTGTGATCAGATCTCTCAATATCAGCTTGAGCGCCGGAAGTTCTGAAGCCAGAGCCAGGTCACCACCATGTCTGAACATGCGTTTGACCTGTCTTAGTTTTTCGGCACTGACATTGGCCTTGCGCTGCAGCTCCCTGAGGTGGTCCATTTCCACCGGATTATCCTTAAGCAGTTTTTCCAGGGGCGGCACTTCGCGCTCGAAGCCCTCGCGCAGTGAATAAGTCGCTTCCATCTTCTTGCCGCCGCCGATCAGCCCTTCGGCGGTGACGCCGGCAACGTATCCGATAATCAATCTATGTATCTGATTTACATGGTGAATGATTTCGCGCGCCCGGACTTCCTTTTCCCTCTCCTTTTCTGTCTCGTCAAGCAGCCGCCCCAACATCGAGACGAAGGTGAGCTGCACGCACAACGGCACCGCCACGAGGAAGAACACCTTTTGAGAAAGTTTTAGACCCGGCTGCATGGTCGGTCCGCCCAGCTTCGCCCCTTTACTTTATATAGCTTAGCCGATCGGCGCACCGGTCCGGGCTCGGAAACGTTGCCAGGCGGAACATTTTGTGCTTGTCACGTGAGTGTCATTTTTTGTCCTTAATCTTCGAGCCAGCCCTCAGATAACGCCGCTGGACCACTTTCGGCAACCAGCATTCCCTCTTCAACACTTACTACCGATCTCCATAGCCCGTTGCAAATGCAGTGATGCGTGTGCTGCGCGAGCTTACATCCCAGGAGGAAACACCGATGACACGTCAGGTGGAAAATTTTAACGCGTGCCCTGAAAGACCGCAGACCAATACCGACAATCTGTGCAAAGAAATCTACACTCCGGAAAATAAAAACCAATTCTGCGGACCGAAACCGCCAGAGACCAGGTGCAATTCCGATGACGACTTCAACAGCTATCTTTCGGACAATCTCAGCCAGAACATCTATGAAGGTGGATGCATCAGACCAGGCGATAACAGATATCAAAAGAACATCGACAAAGGACAAAAGTACCTCGACAAAGCTACGACTGACCTCGATCAAGCTCTCTCAGCCCTGGATAATGGAAACACCCGCGGCGCCATCAAACAAATTGAAGAAGCGCTCAAGCGCAGTGGTAAGTCCGTCGACCAATTTGGAGCTGCCGTGGAGAAGCACAAAGGTGGTGGCATTAATGGTGGCTACGGTGAAGACGCGATCAAAGACGGATCGAAGGAAATCAAAGGCTCTCGAGAAGAGATGAAGGATGCCCTCCAACTCCTCAAGTGCGGCAAAGTCGGTGAAGCATATGAAGCAATCCGCGCAGCCAAGGATGGACTGAAATCAGGCGGACAAGAAGTTCAAGTCGGCGAAGACACCCTGAAAGGCAAGAAGCCAGTCAACACCGCACGTGGACGCGAAGCGGCTTCCGATCGAGAGTTCAAAGAAGGTGCCAGGGAATTCGATCGCACAGGCGATGCACTTGAAGATGCTCTCAACTCACTCGATCACGGCGATCCCAGAAGCGCAATGCGCGATCTCGAACGCAGCCAACGCAATCTCGATCAAGGTCAGAACAACTACAAAGATGGTCTGAGACTGAACCAGACCGGCGATGAATCCGGTATCAAGAAGGGTCTTGAAACATCTAAGACGGTTGAGCAATCCATTGATGCTGCAATGGAACTGGTCAAGTGCGGATGCACTCGAGAAGCTAAGCAGATGATCGAAGAAGCGATGAAGCGTCTCGAAAAGAGCTCCGATCAGCTCGCCAGAGGTGTCGACAGGCAAGACGACAACGATTGTGATTTCCGTCCGGGCGACCGTCCCAGCGACCCGCGCAACGATGACCGCAGCTGCGATCGTGGACGCGACATCGACTTCCCGCGCGACTATCGTCCATCCAATCCTAATTGGCGCGATAGATTGAACCCGGGCAACGGCGACAACGACAGAATCGGCCTATTGCCCGGTGAATTCGGCTTCAGACTGCCGACGCCTCCTCTGCCGGGTCGTGACTTCAACCCGTTCGATCCAATCGGCCTGTTCGATAAGAAAGGCGGCGGTAGCAATTTCAATCCGTTCGATCCCATCGGACTGTTCGATAAGGGCGGCGGAAGTAATTTCAATCCGTTAGATCCCGCTGGTCTTTTCGATAAGGGCGCAGATGGTGGATTCAACCCGCTCGATCCAATCGGTCTGTTCGATAGGGGCAAAGATGGAGGATTCAACCCACTCGATCCGATCGGACTGTTCGAAAAGGGACCTGTTGAAGCACTCAATCCGCTTAACGTAGTCGAAAAAATTACTAACCCGATCAAGAAAATCTTCAAGAAATTGTTCTAATTACTATTCTTTCCAAAACAGGATCGGGTTTAATGCGAGACATAGAGGGTGCTTCCGCGCCCTCTATTCTTGTGTGCCGCTTCGACGCCCTCCAAATTTATTGCGCAATTACGCGTAGGTCGCGTAATTGCGCAGCTGAACGGCAAGAGACTCATGGCGCCGCCTCTGCAAAAACAGTTAGTCGACGACCAGCTTATACCCGACGCCGTAGATATTCTCCAGCATTGACGGTTGACTATCGATGTCGATCTTCTGACGCAGGCGTTTCACGCAAGTGCGAACGGTTTCCGGTCCCACGTTTGATTCTGATTTCCAAACGCGGTCTAAAAGATTTTGTGCACTAAAAACTTGATTTGGGTGGCGCATCAAATGTTCTAGAAGAGCAAACTCTTTCGGGTGCAACGTAATTTCTTTGCCGTCGCGAGTCAATTTATGAGCGGACGGATCGAGGACCAGACCGCCGACTTCAAGAACGTTGCTGGGTGCCGTCGAGCCTGAGCGTCGCAACAAGGCGCGCACTCGAGCCGACAGCTCTTTGAGATGAAATGGTTTTGTCAAATAGTCATCGGCGCCGCTATCGAGCCCCTTTTCCTTTTCGTCGATCGTGTCCTTGCCGGTAAGCATCAAAATCGGCGTTGTGCCGCCACGGAAGCGAAATTCCTTGCAGAGCTCCACGCCAGTTACACCTGGAAGCCCCCAGTCAAGCACGATCACGTCATAGTGATAGTTGTTCAGCAATTCTCGGGCGTCTTCGCCATTGTAGGCGCATTCCAGCGTATGGTACTCGCCGGACAGGCTGTCTGACACGAGGTCGGCAAGCAGTTTATCGTCATCAACTACAAGTATTTTGGCCATCAAATCGGAGAATAGTTATGCCAACAGGACAGGAAAACCCTCTCAAATTTAGCCCATTCAGCCCGTATGTTCAATTAGCAGGCGGTTTACAAGAGGCGCTCTTTCAAATCGCTCGCAATCGGTGCCTATCCGAGCATGAGCCTGCGGGCGCTGTACCAGCCGTCGCCGGAGCCGCCCCACCAGTTATTGACTAAGAATCGATCAGTCTTGGGATCGTAGTCATCAATTGCCATGGCGTGTCCCGGGACGATGTATCCGACTGAGCCGTTCTTAAGTTGCCTGATCAAACTCTCTTTCCTGTAGCGACCGCCCGTCCAGGTGTCGTGAATCGCCATTTTTTGACCGGTTGCCATTGTGCGCACGTATTCCATCTGGTCGTTGGTCGTGCCGGGGTAATTGCCGCCGTTGCTCTTGTAGCCCAAGGTTGCCATGGCCGCGAATTGGAAGAGTTGATTTGAATAGGTGCGGTGATAGGTGGGCTGATATTTGATTTGATTGGCGCCCAGTTCGACAACTCGCTTTTGACCGTTTTTCATTGTGCCGCGCGATGTGACGCATCCGGTCGTCAGTGCTTCGCGCAGCCAGCGGGTGAGGTCTTGCGGTCGGCGCTGGGCAAGCGTGTCTTCCACAGAGTTGAGAGCGCAGGTTCCAACCGGTCCCTGGTTGATATATTTGACCGGGTCGGCCAATTCCATCATTTCTGTCTCTACCGCCAATCGGCGCTCGCCGTGCGTGACGCGCTTGGCATTACCTCTGGGCTCGTCGGTGAAGACGCGAGACATATTGCGGTAGCACTCGGCGATGTCGTCATGCGATGCCGCTTTCCACCCTTTGTCTGCAAATCGCTTTTGCCGGGCTTCAAACTTATTCATCCAGGCTTCGATGGTGTTTTCATTGCCTTTGAAAACGCCATGTCGGGCGGCGATTTTTTTGAAGTCTTCGCGTGCGGTGGCCAGGTCGGCGCTCGAATACTCACGGGGACCAACCATGAAATTGGTGACAATTTCTTGATAGGCGAGATTGCCGTCGTCCATTATCTGAACGTTTTTGCGCCAGGTGGTTTTGTCGGTGCCTTGAGTGTTGGTCACGAATTTTTCAGTGTCGCCCACGCGATCCGAAATTTGCACCACCTGACCGCCCATTGCGGTCTGATAGCGCTCGATGATTTGTGTGGCTCTGGTTGGTTGGCTGTCGTCAGCGTACTTGTACTCGACGATGGAGCCATCGGCTTTGATGGCGCTTTCCAGGCGGGAAACAGACTTTCCTCCCACTTCTAAAATTTCGTGAGTAGTATTGGTGAAGTCGGAATGCATGGTCGAGACGCGCTTGCCGTCGTCGGACGCAATCATGACGTTGCCTATGTTGTCGCCTTTTTGAACCACTTGTATGCGCGATGCCAATGCTTTCAAGTCATCGTCCTGAGTGCTGCCACTCAAGTCGATGACGGATTCTTGACCATTCATTCTGGTCGTGATTTTCTCTACCAGAGGGGCGCCTGCGGCGTCGAGTTTGACTTTGTTGCTGGCGTCTCTTTGATATTCGATTGATTGAGAGTTTTCTCCTTTTTTTACTTCAGTGACGAAACCACCCTCAAGCTTCACGATGGACCCGTCGCGCTTCCTCATTTCTACGGGCGGTTCTACAATTTCACATCCGGCTCCACGCACATCAGTTCTTTCCTGCACGGCGGGTGTTTCCGCATAGCTTGCCAGATTGACGTTCCAATTGGGCCGTTGGTTCTCCGGTGGAACGTACTTTTCTGATTGCTGGTCGCCGGCGCCGGCTTCATACGGCTTTGCCGTTGTGGTTCTATTGCTCATGACTCTTGCGGCTCGGGGGTGGTTACGCCGCTATTGAATTGGGGTTGTAGTTAGTTGGGTTCGAATTATGGTTTGTACTGGAAATATGTTTTTTTTGACCTGAACTAGGGTTTCCTGGGATTCCGTTTTCTGTCTTTGCGAGCTAACTTGTTGCCTGGTGCGGTATTACCGAGCGCTGCATCCGAAGTCTTTCCAGCGGTTTCTCCAAAAAGATCTTCGGAGCAGAGTCGGTAGTTTGGCTAAATCTTTTGTTTTGGTGTTTTCCTTTGGGCCGGGCGACGCATGGCGTCGCCCCTACATTACTTCTTCGCTTTGGCGTTACTGTTGTTGTTGATCAGATCGACGAATTTGATGATTTCGGTTTCTTTAGGCGGTGTTGGATTGCGTTGCAATTCTGCAATCAATTTGTCGCCGTGGTCCTTTCTCACCTTTTCGAGATCCGGTGCGCCACCCTGGCTGGTGTCATACTTCCTGGCTGTTTCGACCAGATGCGAATTTCTGATGGCGGCTTCCAGTTTCGGGTCATTGCCGAACATTGCATGTACATCTGTCGTATTGGCTTCGCCGTGTGCGGCCTTGTCGTAGAAGTTGGCGAATGCTGTCGAGAATTGCTCCAGCTTGGCTGGATCATTGCAGATGCTTTCCATGTTGGTGCCGAAGTCGTTGAGTGCTTTGGCGCCTTCCGTGTCGCCTTGCTTTTCCAGTGCTGCGGCGCGGTCACCAATATTTTTCTTGATGTCTTTGCCGTGAGTCTTCAGGTACTCTTGCAACTTCTTCATCTTCTCTGCAGACCAGGGCGGATCGCCGAGTTCTGCCAG
>JADZFV010000530.1 GCA_020854255.1 Candidatus Melainabacteria bacterium
GGCAAATCAAATCAGTCGAGTTAAGTCGAAGTAAAAAGCGTTATGTTATCAACAAGGTTCCTGGAAACTAAGGAGAAGTAGCTTGCTATTCAACAGTCTGCAATACCTGGTGTTCCTGCCAACAGTATTTCTTCTGTTCTGGTTGACGCCCCACCGATTCCGCGTGCCACTACTGCTGGTGGCTAGCTACGTATTTTATATGTCGTGGCGTCCGATATACGGCATCCTTATATTCGGATTGACGCTGGCTAACTTCATTCTGGTTCCATTCATAGAAAAAGCGACAGTCAACAAGAAGCTCCTCCTGGGCATCACGGTTGCGGTCAACTTGATCACGTTAGGCATCTTCAAGTACGCCTACTTCACCATGGATGCTGTGAAAACAGGTCTGGGCTTCGCCGGCATCGACTGGAAAGAGCCCCACCTGCATATCATTCTTCCTTTGGGCATTTCATTTTTCGTTTTTGAATTCATTCACTACGCAGTCGAAGTTTATCGCGGCAAACCGGTCGTCAAAAATTTCCTCGACTTCGCCCTGTTTCCATCCTTCTTCCCTACACAAATTGCCGGCCCTATCAAGCGCTATCAAGACTTCGTGCCTCAGCTGCACATTCCCGTCAAATTCAAATGGGAATATGTCGACGAAGGCATGCAACTTATATTGATGGGTTTGGCCAAAAAAGTTCTCATCGCCGACAACCTGGCACTTGTGGTGCAGGCAGGTTTTGCTCACCCCGAGCAATTCTCTTCCTTAGATATGTGGATGATCACATACGCTTTCGCCTTCCAAATCTTCTTCGATTTTGCAGGCTATACAGACATTGCCAGAGGTTCGTCGCTGTTGTTCGGCTACAAAGTGCCGATCAACTTCAATCTGCCTTACATCGCTTCCAACGTTGCTGATTTCTGGCGGCGCTGGCACATCAGCCTTTCCACATGGCTGCGCGATTACCTCTTCATTCCACTGGGTGGATCGAGAGGCGGCAAGTGGCTGACTTATCGTAACTTGTTCATCACCATGGCATTGGGCGGTCTGTGGCACGGAGCCGCATTCCACTACCTGGCATGGGGCGCATATCAAGGTCTGGTTTTGATTGTGCATCGTGAATACGAAGCAGCAATGCAAAAGATAGGCGTTCACGAAAAGCTGCTGAAATCCAAGGTTTATCACTGGGCATCAGTTGTCTTCACCTTCCACGTCGTTTGCGTAGGCTGGGTATTCTTCCGCGCCGACGACATGAAGATTGCAGGTCTTGTGCTCAGCAAACTGTTCGAAGCTCCCGCAGCAATGCTCAACTTCAGCGCAAGTCAACTGGCAATTCTGCAAATCAGAGATCCGATTATCTTCCCGGCTCTCGTGCTGATCTTGCCGGTACTGATGGCTTCGACCTTGATCATCAACTGGATGAACGACAAGAAGTTCTACCAGAGCCCGCCCTGGGCAGTGCAAGTCACTGTCATGGTGGCCTTGATGTGCTTGCTCACTATCTTCACTCCGGACAGTTCGCCCAGATTCATCTATTTCCAATTCTAAAGTCTAGTTTCAGTTCTAAAGCTGATGCTTAGATCAAAGCCGGAAAAAGGCAAACGGAATGAGTTAATGGGTATCTTGAGAAGCAAATTCTTCATATCGGTAGTGCTGTTTGCAGCAGTCTCATCGCTTTTAGCAATGACGAGACTGGGCAACATCGCTCCCACCGACTTTCCAATTCGCACCTGGACAGGTTGGGCTGTGGACGATTTTCTCTCCGACAGAAAAGGGCGCCCGCAAGTTGTTTTCATGGGCTCCTCGCTTGTTCTTGTTCCTGTGGCCGGTGTTGATGCGGATTATTTGAAACACCCGATCGATGGCTCGCGCCATCATCAATCTCAGTATTTTGAAGATCAGTTCAAACGCGCGTCCGGCATGCAAGTGAAGACCTTCAATTTCGGATTGCCGGGCGAAATGCCATCCGATGCCTACTTGATCACCAAGTTTCTCCTCAAAGGAGAGAAGCGCCCAGATGTGATCGTGTACGGCGTAGGTCCGCGCGATTTCATGGATAGCTTGCTGCCCAGCCCGGCGGCTACCGATCCCTATCAATATTTAAATCGCTTCGGCGACGTCACGTCGCACCGTCATTTGATTGCGCCCGAATGGGATCAGCGCCTCAATTTCGAGCTTGGTCAGTTTGTCTATCCCTACGGTCACAAATTCGATTTTAGCGTGACCACAGAGCGCATAATCGCCGCCGCACTCAACGAAATTCTTCCTGCTCCAAAGACGGACAAACCTTTCACAATTCAAGACCGCAGAACGCTTTTCCCCTATTACAAGCAAATGGAAATCGCCTCGAATGAGGCCTTCTTCCGCCCGACGACGCCTGAAACTCGTACATTCGACAACGCCAACCTGAAGGAATACAAAAAGCGCTATGCCAAACTCAACTGGCGCACATTCACTCATCAAATGAAGTTTCTCGCCGACCTGATGAACACTGCCCGAGAGCGCGGCACGCAGGTGATCCTGGTTTCGATGCCGATCACGGATCTAAATCGCGACCTTCTGGAGAAAGGCACCTGGAATTCATACAAGAAAAGCCTCAAGGTTCTGGCGCAATCGAAAGATGCCACCTTTGTCGATCTTGGCGATTCAAAACAATTTGCGCTCAACGATTTCATGGATACCGTGCACTTGCATTCCGGCGGCGGCATGAAACTGCTTGATATTGTGGCGCAAAAAGCTGCTGGAGACAGACGTGTGATGTCGGCGCTGGACGCGACGAACAGTTCTATTGCAGGACTGAAAGGAGGGCAGCTATGAGCGCTCTGCCTCAAGGAACAACGGAGCGCAGAGCCTACGTGAGCCCGGACGTTGCCATAAAAGCGGCACTGGATCCGACCATACCAAAACGGCGCGCCACCGACAAATTGTCGCTGCACGAGCACCGCAGAAGCGGAATGAGAGCGGCCACGACCTGGGCACTGATGCTTTTCTGCCTGGGCAATTTCGCACTTTCCTTCTACAACCCGATTGAATTCGACCCCTACAAATACCTCTACAGAGGCTGGACGTGGTGGGGCTTCAATGACATGAAGAACTCCAATTTGGTTCACAACGTTGCTCTGCTCGGCTCTTCATTGATGGTCAGCGCGGTTGCCGGGGTCGATGCCAATTATCTGAACAAGACTCTCGACCTCTCGCAATACCATCGGGCCAAATATCTGGACGACAATTTGATCACCAAATTTGGTGGCGACTTCAGATGTTTGAACCTGTCGATTCCAGGTCAGATGCCATCCGACGCATACATGACGCTGAAGGCGATGGTGACGACATCCAATCGCCCGGACATCGTTGTCTATGGGGTTGCGCCAAGAGACTTCATTGACAGCACCATGTCCAGCGCCGCCGACACAGAAGCATTCCGTTTCTTGCGCCGCATTGTTCACATAGACGATGTCGCCAGCCATGTTTTTAGAACCCCAATTGCCCGCCTCGAATGGTTCATCAACCGGACGTTTTACATAAGCGACCATGCCGCCGATTTCCAACTGCTCTTCAAGGGAAACACGGAAAAAGTCGTAGAGAAAGTGGTTCCTTGCCCGCAAGCTACGACGCGATTTACCTGGTGGGACCGCATCAAACTTCTTCCCAAATACCTGCCGGGCGAAATTCGCCCGTACGCAGTTATGACCGGCCCGATTAGCGAGGACGCTGCCCGCAAACGCTGGATCAACAATGCGCCGGAGTATATCGAGCGCTACAAACACCCGGACAAACATGTCTACCAGACGCAGTTCTTCTTCCTTCAAGAAATCGCCAAGTTCTGCAAGAAAGAGCGAATCGAGCTGGTTTTGATCAACATGCCGCTTACTTCTTACAACATCCACTTGCTTGGACCTCCGCGATATATGAAGTATGTCGGTGACCTTCATGTATTCGCGTTGAAAAACAACGTCGCGTTCTACGACATGTGTACGCCGTCCAATTACTCTCAACAGGACTTCCACGATTCAGTTCACTTGAATGCGTACGGCGGCAAGAAATTCTTCGATCAACTGGTCAACATCATTTCGCTGTCCGGACGAACACGTCAGGCCTTTGCTCTGTCAGGCAAGGACCTGGAAAGACATCAGGCTGTTGCCAACACTAAAAACCCTCTTTATCAATAATGGGAGCCAAATAACCCCATGACTGATTTCCCAGAGACTGAAATACAGGCGGCGAAAAACACTGCAGAGCCATTGGCGGGTTCTTCTAATCGCAAGGCGCTTGCATGCGGTTTTGTCATTGCCGTCATCGCATTTAGCTTGATCAACTTACTGGCGCTGGGCACCCTTTCAGAACGCGCGTCAGGGCTGACAAGGGAAGCCTTGAGCAAGCGATCTGAAGAATCCAGCCAGCAAGGGTCCTGGTCATTTTGGGTGGCTCGCAATTATTTGATGAAAGAGAAAGCACCACCTGTGGTGATGTTCGGCAGCTCTTTAATCGGCTCGGCAACATTTTCTGCTGATACATTGACAGTGAAAAATTATCGAGACTGCGTTGTCGATCGGCGTGCCGCCACGCTGGAAAAGGACCTCAAGTTGTGCCTGGGCGCCAACACTGAAGTTTTCAACGCTTCGATTCCCGGCTCCATGGCCTCCGATGCGTTCCTCTTATCCTGCGCGCTTTTCAAGCCGGACGATAAACCGCAGCTGGTTATCATCGGTGTAAATCCGCGCGACTTTATAGACAACACTGTTACGGCGCCGGCTGACACAGAGCCGTTTCAGTTCTTCTCGCGCTACGTCAGTCTCGGCAATCTGTCCAAAGCCGCCTTCAGCGATCCTTTTGCTTATCTGGATTGGACCTTTCACCAGTATGTTCCGCTCAAACGATTGAATGCCAGGTTGGGCGAGATTGCCATGCAACTTTCAAGACTGGGGCAAACGAGGGGAGATGAACATCCGCGCACACTGGTCTCACACTTGAATGTAAAACGTTCCATCCTGCAAGTATTCATGGGTGGCGGCATGGACATTCGCAAGGGCGAGTGGTTGATTCCCTATCCAATGCCTTATGGATTTCAGGACAACATGCCTGAATACATGCGCCGCTACAAAAATCCAAAGCCAGCCCTTTATTCAGCCGAAAAGCGCTTCTTCAATGCCTTTCTTTCCCGTCTCAAGGACGAAAATATCAAAGTTATTGTCGTAAATATGCCGTCCACATACCCAAATCGATCTTTGCTTCCTGATTCTTTCTGGCATGAATTCCGGACTTATCTCAGCTCCACCTGCACCAAGTACGGTGCTGACTACATGGACCTCTCAGACGACTTCAGATTTATCATCTCCGATTATCTCGATACGGTGCACCTCAATTCAGCCGGTGGCACCAGACTGTTCAACATCATTGCCTCAAAAATTGGATCGTCGCCGGCTCTCTCAGCCGCTGCGATACCGCAAGAGCTGCCGCCTGAGCTGCGCTCCAACGTCAAAACCAGCTCCACCAATAACAGCTGGAGATGACAGGTATGAAAGCAATGCCGCCA
>JADZFV010000531.1 GCA_020854255.1 Candidatus Melainabacteria bacterium
CTGTCTCGATCGTCCTGCCGCCAGGAATAATTGTCGCGACGACTTAATGTAAGGTCGGCGCCCAGCCCCGGTCTGTCGTAATACTGGATCTCCCTCAAAAGTCGCTGGAAATCTCTACCAGAGCTATAGGATGCCTCTGCTCTCAGCCCTGCCGCTGCAGTTTCCAAATCTCCTCTATCCATAAGCGAGGCGATCACATGTGCGGGCAGTTGTTCGTTTAATCGAGCCCCGCGGCTGGCAGTGATCGAGCTTCCGATTTCAGCAATTTCGATTTCGCGATAACGGTGTCGATAATTGTCGCGGTCGAATGGAAATTGCCCGTAGTTGTTTCCGGAGACAATCTTAAGCACGTTGCTTTCTTCGTTGCCGAATCCGCGCCTGCGCTCACTGACTAAATTGGCGCCCGAGTCAGGATCTTCATATCTGGCTGCGATCTTGACTATGTCCTGAAATTCCTTTGCGCTGAATGAATGCAGGTCTTGCCGTAGCCGTTCGGCTGCAGCTTCGCTTCTGCCGCTGTCCAGAAGGCGGGCAACATCATAACCTTCCTGCTCGACGTAATTTCGCTCGAATCTATCGTGCGTCACGGTTCAATGCCCTCCCTCAGATCGGGGTCCTAAATGTGTATGGTCAGCAAAGGGTATTCTTGGAAATAATCTTTGTTCAAAGAGCGGAAATTGTCATCGGCGAAAATACGCACTCAAGATTAAATTTCGACGGACTTCTTTTATGCTGGTATCGAACACTTCTATTTCTATTTTTCTAACGCGGCCACTTTCCCTCCGGTTTCATAATCGATGCCGGAATCATAAAGTTGTCTCGTGTTTTTTCAGCGCACCAATTGCCCTGTCGTAGATTATTTCTGATGCGCTTTTCTTGAAGTCTTAGGATGAAAGATCTTTTGTGAGCGATTAGGAGAAAGCGTAATTTTTATCTTTCCTTTTTCGGCGTAGTAACTTTCTAGTGCTGCGTCCTCTTCAATTGAAAGAAAGTCAGGCAAATAGGGCAGCTTGAGTACAGGCGTACTCGAGCCCTGTCTGTAGTAAAGGTAGACTCGCTCTGAATCACTTGCGCCGATGATGTGTTTTAGTGTGACGATCTCGCCCTCAAGGCTGCGGTTGCGCGCTGCAATTACGATGAAATGGTTATTGTCGTCAATTCTGTGGATTACCGCTTCTTGTGAGACCAGCTGAGACCTGCAGCGCTCAATGATCTGTTCTGCCTTTAACTCTTCACCGAACGCCGGTGCGGAGGACAACAGGACCAGGGCTGGCAACAAGCATGCGCTCAGGAATCTCACTGGAACGCTCCGATTCGGTATTGCTTTCATCGCTCAGCTCGAGGTTAGTGAACGCACCCATTTTGAGTTCGACTGTGCTGAAAAGATACAGGGAAATTGCTGGATCTCAGGAGCGCGCGTCAATTTACTGTTGAGCCGACAAGTCGACTAACTTTAGCGCTTTCACTCGGCTGAACTCCTTCAGGTTGCTTGTCACTAAAGAGAGATTTCTTGAAACCGCTTGCCCAGCAATTAAGACGTCCAGTGGTCCAATTGGCGTTCCGGCCAATGCCAAGTCAGCACGAAGTTGCCCTGCTGCACGTGCATCTTCTTTGTCGAACTCCAACATTTCAAAAGGTAGATTATCTATCAGAGAAACGTTTGAATCACGTCGTTTGCTCTTGTGCGCACCGTAATACAATTCGTGAACCACGATGCTGGATACACCGATCGCGCTGGGATGCTGTTGCATAACCCAATCAGCAGTGGCGGAACTGCGATCATTGAGCAACGAGATAACTGCATTAGTGTCGAGCAGATACAACATTACTCGAACATCTCATCTATGTTCGGCCTTTCCTGTTGGAGCTCTGGCTTTTCGCATACGTATTGAACGAAGTCTTCGTCTAGTTTTCCGGGAAGGTCATCCAACCATTTCCAGTCCGTGGCAAGCGGCTCCAGAATAATGGAATTGCCATGCCGCCTGATTCTGACCTCATCGGATTGAAATCGATAACCCTTAGGCAATCGCACTGCCTGGGAGCGACCTGACCAAAACACCTTCGCAGTATCCATTTGCTATCTCCAACTGCTGTATATCAAAAGAATATATCATGCCGCGCGAGTGGTCAAGGATAGACTGCAGGATCAGTAGTATCGTCAGTAGTGTCGTTCGAGCAACTGTGTCATATGCAGCTCGCTTCTCTGAGCCGGTCTCGGGGAAATTAAGCTCGTTACTACTCTTGTCTGGTAGCGGCATCAATAAATGAATTCAGAGTCCACTTCCATTTTTAGCTGACTGGCTACCAACTTGAGGGGACTCTTGTTTCCCAAAATTCGGCATTTGTCCTGTGTCTGGTTCCTTTGAGGACAGGGGTTTCCCGGGGCCTTCATCTAGGGTACTCTGCGCTGTACTCGCTGATCTTGACACGGGCGCCTGTTGATTGCCGTCGGCAGGCACTGCATGTGGTGTCAGCGGCGGTACGCCTGGAAATGCGCGAACATTGATGTAAGATTGGCGACCGTTGCTGGGACGGAGATTTTGCGATTGTTTGAGAAAGTCTTCTCGTGCGTTGGGAGCGGCAAGCTGGCTCAAGGCGGGTATAAATTCAGTATCGGCGGAGTAAACGAGTTTCGAATGAAAGATACGAAGCAAAAAATGAGAAGGATAATTCTTCGAAATTTGATTCCCGTCATTGTGCTTACGATTATTTTGCTTCTTGTTTTTTGGAGGAATGTTTTAGCCTCCAGCCCGATGTTCTTCGGATATAGAGGCAAAGACACGTTCGGCATTTACACTGCGACTCCGGATGGAAAGAACTTCGAGGCTGTTTTGCTCGACGAACGCAGAGAAATGACGCATGCACGCGTCTCGCCAAACGGCAAGCGAATTACGTTCACTCGTTACAACCGGGTCGTGAAAGACGGACTTTGCGAAGAGAACGGGAGCGACTATCTAAACACCGAAGTCGTTTTCGCGAACATTGATGGGACTAACCAGCGCTCAATCGAGCCGGGCGCCCCTGTGACAATGAGCGCCAATAGCAGCTGGATTGACGACGACACACTCGTCTACATCCACAAAGCTAATTTGAAAGTATTGCCGGAACTGCGCACCTATCGGCTTTCCACCGGAGAGCACAAGCGCTTACCAACTCCGCCACAACTAGCAGCGGCAGATCCGACATGCGTAGGCACACTTATCGTCTTTCCGATAATTCCTCTCGACAATGTGTCACCATGCGCTTTATGGGCGATGAAAGTTGATGGAAGCGGATTGCGTCAGATCACCAAACCAAACATAAAGGAGACGTCTTCGCAACATTCTTTAAAGCTGGGAGATTATGATCCCTGGCTGTCACCGGATGCTCGTACTGTCGTATTCATGCGCTACTTCGGAGGTATGGACTGGAGAATTTTTACAGTGGTCTTGAGTGACGGCAAAGAGACGCTCATTTCGAAACCAGGTATTCCCAGCGGCATTCCGAAGTGGAATGGAAGCGGTAAAGCCATTGCCTTTGTGTGCTGGGACAATAGCAAGCTCGAAAATTTGGGTCTATACACCGTTGCGGGCGACGGTTCCAATAGAAAAAAGATTCCCTTGCCAGCAGGTTATTTGTATACTCACCCATCATTCTTTTCCGAATCCAGGCTCAATGCTGAAGAAAAGCTGATGTTCAGCGCCCGGCGCGTTCCCGGTCTGCCCAAGTAGGGTGAGGTTTTCGGCACTTCATTCATCCTCACAAGGAGACCCCGCCCGTAAGGGCGGGGTTTGACATCCGCATTTTTCCACAAAAACAAAAAGACCCGAGGGTTAACTCGGGTCTTTTGTAAATCCTGGCACCGGGCTATCTTCCCAGGCGGTCGCCCACCAAGTATTGTCGCTGCTGACCGTCTTTACCGTCGTGTTCGGGATGGGAACGGGTGTGTTCCGGTCGCTTTAGCACCAAGAACCTTTTAGGGTGTGGGCACCGCATATGGTGCTTTCCACGTGTTTGATCCTTTCGGATCAAGCATGGTTCTTGCGGAGCCACTTGCGTGGTCCTGAACCATACCCTGAATACTGCATATTGAGGATGGCATCTTTGCTGATTATCGTAATCACCAGATATTTTATGGTTAAGCCCTCGGACGATTAGTACTCCTCGGCTACGCGCTGGCCTTGCGGGGCGCTTCTACCTAGAGCCTATATACGGGGTGGTCTTCCCCGGTCCTTACTTGATTAACTCAATGGGATTTCTCATCTTGGGGTGGTCTTCGTACTTATATGCTTTCAGCACTTATACACTCCGAACACAGCTACCCTGCGTCTACCACTGGCGTGATAACAGGTACACTGGCGGTTCGTTCGTCCCGGTCCTCTCGTACTAAGGACGACTCCCCTCAAAAATCCTGCGGGCATGCCGGATATGGACCGAACTGTCTCACGACGTTCTGAACCCAGCTCACGTACCGCTTTAATGGGCGAACAGCCCAACCCTTGGAACGTACTACCGCTCCAGGATGCGATGAGCCGA
>JADZFV010000532.1 GCA_020854255.1 Candidatus Melainabacteria bacterium
CCTGTGATCGACCCGGCTACCGGCTACATCGTCGGCGAGCTGAACAAGAATACCCTGTATATCTTCGCCGACTTCTGGCAGCTTGGTGAAGAGCAGGGCTACGCGCTGCTCACTCGCATCCTGCAGCGCGTTCTCATCGAACGCAGTCCGGCAGAATTTCTCAAGGAGGTGATTGTCGAGGAAGGCGCCGGCATTCCGCAAGCCGCTACCAGACAATCGATTGCCGACGAGGGATTCGAAGACGCGGCCGAGCGCGCCGTCGTGCGTTCTACCCTCCACACCTTCTTGAGCCCCTTCCTCAGCCAGGAAATTCACGTGAAGAATTGCCAGGGCCGGACGCAGCGCCCGCTCGAAGACGGCATGTTCCACGTCTTTTTCAACGCATCGCCAGCCGGTCGACCGGTCGAGGTGCCGCCGAAGAAGTTGCTTGGCTGCGATTTGATTCGCCAGGACAAGGCGTTCGGGCCAACAGGTCTGGGCACACCGCTTTTCGAGAAAAACGGCTTCATCTACGCCGAGCTCGTCGGCCACAACCTCTACCTGCACCAGTATCTGCTCACGCACGCGTCCAAGGCGGAAGCGAAGCTTCTGGCCAGGCTTTTCATCAAGGCCGGCAAGCTGGTGGAAAAGCAAGAGTCTCGTCAAGGCGGGGCTCGCTTCACGGAAGAAGACCTCAAGGAAGAGCTGGCGCTTATTGTCGATACCGTCAAAGTCGGTAAGAACGACAAGCCGGTGACGGAGCAGCAGCTTTCCAGAGCGCTCAGAGAGGCGGTCAACACCGATGCCGAGATGTATCGCCTGGAGCATTCCGGTGCCGAAGAGCTGGGTCGCGAATTCGACGAACTCTGCCGTGTCTACAAAGTGCGCACAGTGGAAGTGAAGGAGAAGTCCATCGTGATCATGACCGACATGCTCTACTGCGTCGATCCGCGCTCGGGCATAAGGCATGAGATCGGTGAGTTCAAGATCACCATCCCGATGGACACATCCAGAGAAGTGACCTGGCTCAATCAGACCCGCACCATCAAAATGGAATCGCGCACGATGCACGCTCCGCATGTCTCCAGCAACGGCAAAGCCTGCTTCGGAAACACGCAGGATCTCTTTCCGATGCTGATCAAGAAGCGTGAATTCGCTTCTGCAGTGCAGATTGCCATCGCATTTGTCGAATCGGTCAATACCTCGGACGCCTGGGGCAAGGGAATCTCGCGATTCCCCGAAGCAGTCGGTGAGGTTTGACGCATGCCCAGGAAAAACAAAATGAAAAGCTATCTGTTGAAAAGCCTCACCGATGATCAGCTGGGTGTGTTGACAAACGCAGGCGTGCAGCACTATCCGTGGGACGAGGGCATCATCATTGAGGAAACTCAATTAGACCTGGCCCTCTCTGTTCTGGGTGCCACCGGCACCAAGAGCAAAACCGAGTACGAAGGCGTCTACAAGCTCAAGCTCACCTTCAAGAAACCCGGTCAGGGCAAAAGAGATGAGAAAGGCGCCAGGAAACTCGACGAAGAGGCGCTCAAGCAAGAGAAAGAACGCCTGGAGTTCAGGCGCCGCTACATCAAAGCTTGTGAGTCGCGCACGAAAGGGATGCTCGAGTCCGCCGCCCTCGCCGCCGAAAACAACCGCAAGAAGCTGACCGGGGCCAAGTATCGATTTGTCACAAGCAAGCGTACGGAGGTCTTCGGCGCCAGGCTGCAAGACAGCCCGGCAGCGGCCCGGACGATGCTTACCGAGCTGGAGCGCATCCGCGTGGTGAGAGGTGTTCAGGCTGTGCACGTAGTGCCAAACCGCCTGCTCATCTCCACCGAGATTCTCTGCGCCGTTGACCCTGAGACCGGCTTCCGGCATGAGGTCGGGCAGTTTCTCATCACCGTCTACCTGGACGGAAGCAACGATGGAATTCGCTGGCAAAACAACTCTCGCCGCATCGATGGTGTGCGCCAGAACATGAATGCGCCTACCGTCTTTTCCGACGGGCAGGCGGGCGCTGCTGAAATCCATGCCACAATCATGGAGCTGATCGCGCGCCTGGAGCTGTCCACAGTTGCGGAGCTGGCTATCCAGTTCATCGAAAACCCGGAGAACAATGAGTACGGCAAGTACGTCAGTAACTGGCCATTACTCTAAACCGGAACAATCCGAACTACTTCAAGGGAGCCATGAATCCAAAACTCTGGTGAACATGGCTCCCTTTCTCTTTCAAAAAAAATTTACCCGCTTAAGCACCATATGCGGTGCCGTGCAAACCGCAATCGGCAAGCGCTGTTTTTGACTTTGCTTTTACTATCTTGTTTGGTTGTCTTCATTTACCTGCTTCCGGGGGTGATGTCATATAGAAATGAATAGAACCAAACGATTAGTCAAGCGAAAAACCCGGCACACTTAAACGCTCCGAAAGCAGCGCTAGCACTTGAGAACAAGCGACGCACACAGACCAGCAGGCGGGGGTTGCTTGATAACCCTGAAATACCTGCACCACGGACAGCACCAGTCCATGACAACCAGTTTCGCAGAAATGCCAAGAGAGCGCATTCCGGCATACCAGTGTTAGTTGCGCAAACGATGAGTCTGCTTTGAATCTGTTAAACCAGGAGAAGCCATGTAGTGCAACCTTACACCTTCATATCTTGACAGGATGTTCAAAAGCTAGCAGACACCGTCTTTCGTTCAACTTATTATTCTCAACCATGTAAAGAATCCGCATGCGCGTCCGTTGTAATTAAGAACACCTCTTTGCTATCTAAGTGATCCTGTGTTTCCAAGTTTTTCCAAGCCAACCCCTTTCATCACTTCTCAGTCCCATTCGCTCTCTCTATCAAGTTGTCACCACCAGCGGTATCGCTGCATCGTCACATGAGCGTGGACTTTTCAGTGCATGGCAAGGGCAGGAAACACACAACCCCCGGGACCTGATCCAGGTCTCATCTTTCAAGAAGCTAAAGGAGCTAAAGCATCATGGCAAACCTGAACAAGCCGGAAACGGCCACGACCACCGATTCCGCCACCGGCACCAACAACGGCGCCACCGTCGGCACCATCTCCGTCAACGTCGGCGTTCCCGGCAACATCAAGAAGCTCGTTCTCGAGGGCAACGGCTGGACCGTCAAGGACGTCCTGAAGTATGCCGAAATCGACGCCGCTGGCTATGACATTCGCGTCAGCGGTCAGCCGTCCAAGCTCGACAGCGCCGTCGTGGACGGTCAGACCGTTCTGCTGCTCCGCCCCGTGCGCGGCAACGTCGACCTGGGCAAGGACGGCGGCACCATCTCCGTCAATGTCGGCGTCCCCGGCAACATCAAGAAGCTCGTCCTCGAGGGCAACAGCTGGACCGTCCAGTCCGTGCTGAAGCAGGCTGAGGTCGACGCATCCGGCTACGACATCCGCGTCAGCGGTCAGCCGGCTTCGCTGACCACCGCGGTGACCGACGGTCAGACCGTCCTTCTGCTGCGCCCGGTGCGCGGCAACTGAGACAGTCAACTGGGCTGTCGCTCCTTCTCAATTCAGTTTGAGCGTGCGGCGGTTTTTAACTTGATTTTGGACGAGCAGCCCTTCGAGTTGCGGGGGGCTGCCTCGTTTTCAGAATCACAGTTTGAGACCGTTTAACGCCGCCTACAGGTGGACACCATATGACCGAGTTTCAGCAAACTCTCGCTCTGGCCGGCACCGGCGTATTCATAATCGCCGGGCTGCTCGCTTTTGCGCAGCATTACCTCCACTTGTTCTTCGACCACCGGCCGGCACCAGCACAAGTCTTTGTGCGCTGGCTGAGCGAAGAGCAGAAGGAAAAACTGCGTCTGGCTTCGATCCCCTACACTCCAACAAGCGCCGGAGCAGGTGAGGACGGAATCTCGTTTTCACCACAGTCTTTTGCAAGGGCAAAACGGCTGCTCAAAGGGCGCGTGGTCGAAGTCTTTCCATCTGGCGGTCGCGTATTCGAGGAAGCTGTTCTTACTTTTCCGAAAGCACGCGACCGGGCGCTGCGCGGCTTCAGGACCGAAGTCGCGGGATCTATCAAGTGGTACGACCTGCCTGGCCGGTGGAGACGCCGCAAGCTTTGCAGTCTAGTCAATGACGCCCTCATTCCCGGCGTCAGGAAAGACATCGTCATTCACCTCAAGTACGGTCAGGCCTCCACTGCCAGAGCAGACGGCAAATTTCATCTGCATCTCTTCAGCACTCCCCAGAATCTGGCCGGCGGTGTGAATACGCCGGCGCGCCTGCTGGGAGCGCCGATGCAGTACCGCACCACGGCATTCGCCCCCTCGGGCACCGGCGTGCCTATCATGGAGCCGGTAAGCAACTTCGCAGTCGGCGAGCTGGTGGACGACAACCTCTACGTCCACCTGGATCTCGTCAACAGGAAATCTTTGCAGGCGCGCGCCGGGCTACTGCTGAGAATTCTTCAGCAAGTGGACGGTGAGCTGGCCGCGGACAAATTCCTGGAAGATCTGATTGCGTCGGTCAAGTCGGAGAATCAGACGGTCGCCTCAAGCGACTTGGCGCAGTTCCGCGTGGAAGGCCAAGGCTTGAACGGCCGCAGGCTGGTAGTGCTGTCATCTCTGGTGCGCGAGATTCTTATGCCGGTGGTCAACTCCGATGTGATCATTCGCGATTGCAACGGGCAAAACGCCACACCGGTAGAAGACGGCAATTTCCGCATCTTCTTGCACTCGTCGCCAATCGGGGCGCCGTGCATGGCGGCACCGGAGCAGGTCTGGGGTCATCGCATGCTCAAGCGTGAGACGGCGTTCGCGCCATCCGCTCATGGCGTGCCGATCATTGACGACAGCGGCTTTATCGTCGGGGAGATCGTCGGGCGCAATCTCTACTTGCACATGCGCTACGTTCACTTCGGCGCCAAGATGGAAACAGCCCTGGCTGCCAAACTCTTTGCGGAAGTGCGCAAGGAAGTGCAGGCAGCAGTCGACGCCGGCGACGGTGCCATCGCGCTCAAAGTCGAGGAGCATTACGTGCAGGAATGCACGCGTCAGTTCCAGGCAGGCAAAGCGAAGAAGGTCAGCGCGGCTGATCTGGCTGCTTCTCAGGCGGCTTTCCACGAGCACCTGCGCGGCGCTCTTCTGGAAGAATTCGACCTGCTGCGCCTGCAAGCCGCTCCGGCTGAAGAAATCGGACGCGAGTTCGATGAGCTCACCCAGCTCGCCAACGTCAACGGGGTCAAAGTAGAAGGCGACAAGATAGTCGTCTCCACCGACGTTCTCTACTGCGTGCACCCAAAGACGCACGTACGCTACGAGATCGGCGCCTTCGACATCCACATCGACATCGCCCGATGCATCGTCCAGTGGGTCAACAAAACCCGCAAGGTCGCCGGCGGCAGCGGGCAGATGAACGCTCCGCACGTCGACCCGCACGGCAATGCCTGTCTGGGCAATACCAAAGATCTGTTCCCGCAACTGATTCACAAGCGCGAGTTTGCCTCTGTCGTACAGCTGGCCATCGCCTTTGTCGAAGCGGTAAACGTCGACGACAACTGGGGCGTCTACATCGTCAACTGGCCGGTAGCCGGCTAACAGGTCTTGGACC
>JADZFV010000533.1 GCA_020854255.1 Candidatus Melainabacteria bacterium
AACTCCTCTGCCGAAGCGCCGCGGCTGCAAGCTTCTGCGCGTATCGACCGACATCCTCGGGCCATGCGCTGGTGAGCTCGTGAAATTTGGTTTCATTACCTGCAAACAATGCTCGCGCGGATTCTTCAAAGCCGGGCAAATTTCCCGCCATCGCGGACATGAATCGATATGCTGCCTCCTGCGACTCGCGAATTGTAGCTTTGCATGCATTTGTGTGCCGCGCTTCGTCAATCAGCTTTCGCAATGCGACGGACGCGCCTCCGGGTTGGCTGTTAAGCCATTCCCAATGCCGGGGCAGAAGCGTTACTTCGCGTGCCACCACTCCCAGCTTCGGTCGCCCAGGTCCGCGTGATCCTTCATCGCTTTTCAGATCCGAATCTTCTGATGGTATTGCAGCCAAGCTGATAGACAGACTATGCCCGTCTTCGATTCGTGCAATAACATCTTTGCTGGTGCCGCGGAAATCAATTTCTATTGGCTGTGCTGTGGTGTCATCAAAGATCAATACGAATTCCTTTTCGCCACCGTCGATTGTTTTCTTTGTTATTTGTGCCACATGCTTGAGATCACCGGTCGCGATTATTTTCGATCCGGCAAAAGCAGTGCAAGTTTTTTCGTGAATCGAAACTGTGCCCATGACTGAGTCCTTTGACCTGTCGTAGAGGATGATTCTACCCGGGTAAAAATACTCTGTCAATATTACCCGGGTAAAATACGGAGTCCCCCGCTCGGCGTGGTGCGGCGGGTAGTTTTTCAAAGCCCTGCTTGCATCCTCATGCAGTTTTGGCAATCATGCGGGATCACTGGGGGGTACAGGAGGAGCTTCAGTGGCGCTCGCAGCGAAAACATAGCACTGGTAAGAACCAATGCAGTAATCAAGCCTATCGTCAGTCGTTTTTTCAACGGGCCTCGAGCGTGCATCAAAACAACAGCGAGAGACCCAGCAGCGGTCACGCTCAGAATCAGAAGATTTAGGCACCGCACTTGAGCCTAATCCAGGTACTCTCTCAATTTTCGAGAACGATTGGGGTGGCGCAGTTTTCTCAAAGCTTTGGCTTCAATCTGTCTGATGCGCTCGCGCGTAACGCCGAATAATTGCCCGACTTCTTCCAGTGTGCGCTGGCGTCCGTCGTCCAGTCCGAAGCGCAGGCGCAGCACATCGCGCTCGCGGGGCGCCAGGCCGGCCATGACTTCGATGATGTCTTCGCGCAGCAGCTCTTGCGTGATGCTGGACGCCGGAGTTGCCGCATCGGTGTCTTCGACGAAATCGCCCAGTTTGCTGTCGTCTTCTTTGCCGACCGGCGTTTCTAAAGAGACTGGCTCAGCCGACATTTTTATGATTTCGCGCAGTTTGCTGACGCTGATTTCCATGACAGCAGCGATTTCTTCTTCGGTGGGCTTTCTGCCTTTGTCCTGCGCCAATTGCCTGGTGGCTTTCTTGATTTTGTTGATGGTCTCAACCATGTGCACAGGAATGCGGATAGTCCTCGCCTGGTCAGCGATAGCGCGCGTGATTGCCTGACGAATCCACCAGGTTGCATAGGTGCTGAATTTGTAGCCGCGCTCATAGTCAAACTTTTCAGCCGCACGAATGAGACCGAGATTGCCTTCCTGAATCAAATCAAGAAGTTGCATGCCGCGCCCGGCGTAGCGTTTTGCAATGGATACCACCAGGCGAAGATTGGCTTGCACAAGTTGACGTTTTGCAACAGCGCCTTCGGCGCCTCCTTGCTCGATTTTTCTTGCCAGTTCGATTTCCTGGTCGGCTTTCAACAGAGGAATGGTTCCGATTTCGCGCAAATACATGCGGATGGGGTCGCCGTCTGTAAGTCCACCCTGCAGGGTCTGGATATTGACGTCTTCCTCTGAAACTTCGTCATCTTCGATGGCAAATTCCTTAGCCTCGTCCTCTGCGTCCTCGAAGTTCTCTTCACCATCTTGTGCGGGTTTCGCCTCAAATGTAGAAGAAGTGGATGAAGATTCTCGTTTGGATGTCGGCTTTTTCGCCATTTTTTCCTTCCTGCCGGCGCCGGCCTTGGTCTCCGCTTTAATGTGCCCTGATGCAACAGTAGCAAATTTCCGCTCGGTCACGGTCTGAGACAGTATATCCCGTATTCGACCCTGAAATCCTTCCGGAACCGGGATGTCATTGCGAAAATCCCGGAGCTGTTGGCGCACCTTAAGACTGTCTGCCCATGACCCCTGGCAGGTTAAACATTGGTCGAGGTGTTGAATCACCCCGCAGGCGGTTTCAGTCTGGGCTTGATCGTCCAACATCAGCTCGAGAAGCGGGATTATGTCGCGGCATTCCATTGTTTTGTCTCATTCACAATTGGGCCTGGGATTGATTTCGGTAAGTGAAGGCGCCTTTTCGGGGTTGCAAAGTTTCTTTGCCAGCAGTTTTCTGGCGCGAAATAGCCTGGACATGACGGTTCCCTTTGGTACTTCCAGGACTTGCGCGATCTCCCCAGCCTCAAATTCGTGGGATGGCCGGTGTTCTGCCCGGATACCAGTCTCTAGTATCGGTCAACCACGCCCTTTGCGATTGAATAACCTCATTGTGGGGCTTATAAAATTAGATAAGAGGTTGCCCGCTTTGAGAATTTTTCACTTTTATAGGAATTTCCTCACTGTCGCATCAGTTTGGATGCTCAGCGCTACTTTTGCCTTCTCGCAAAGCCCGGATGATTTTCAGCACGGCATGGCTATCTACGAGCAGAAGAATTATGAGGCGGCCATTCCTTATTTCACCAGCGCCGCACAGAAAGGCAATGTGCGTGCCACTTATTTTCTGGGTTTGTGTCACCAGCATATGAAGCATGATGCAAAAGCAATTGAGTTGTTTCGGCACATTAGCAAGAATTTCAAGGGGAGCGCTGAAGCAACGATGTGTGACTCGTATCTTAAGCGAGTTCCGCAGCAGGCGGAAGGTCCGGCGAAGACGACTGCTCAAGTGACTTTGGATGCGGTGAAAAAGCAAGTGGATCAAATTTCCGAAGCTAAATGGAAGGCTTTACCTCAGACCGCTCGCATTCCATTTCAAATGAAAAACGGGCACATGTACGTGCAAGCCAAAGTCCAGGGACAGTACATGAACATCGTGTTCGACACTGGTGCCAGCATGTGCGGAATCAGCCTTCCTGATTATCCAAATCTGTTTTCCAGCGCTGAAATCGCGAAGGCACCCTCGATACCTGTGGGGCGTCCGCATGGTGTAGAACTTATGAAGCTCGTCAATGGCGAAGTCTCTGTAGACCGTGTCACCAGAAATTGCACAATCATGCTGGCGCGCGAGCCCGGCATCTCTGTAATCGGACAAAACTTCTTCAAAGAGTACACATATGAAATTGACGGCTTTTACATTCGCATGACGAAGGCGCCGTATGTCAGCCCTCTGGTCGCGACAGAGTCTGGTGGTGCATCCGGTGCTGTGAAAACGAATGTAGTCAGTGCAGGAGCCGACAAGGTCTTAGCCCGGAATCAACAAAAAAGCCAGACTCCGACCGTCGCTAAAAAGCCGACGGATAAATATTCGGTTCCGTTTGTTCGCTCCGGCAATTGCATGATTGTGGAAGTTTTAGTAAACGGAAAACCAACGCCAACGACCTTCGACACGGGCTGTGCTCCAGATGGACTGGTGATGCCGATGAGCTTCGTGAGCAAGTTGGGAATAGTGAGTAATTCTGATGGTTATTACGCGGAGCGCGCGGAAATCGGACCAATAATCAGGAAGTTTGCAAAAGTGCATTTTGCAAATGGACTGGACTGCTTATTGATTGGTCCGAAGTTTTTTGGCGATCGCCCATATGTTGTTGACCCGGTCAACAATCTGATCAAGTTTCAATACTAACGGGGTAACCCGCCGGCTTAACCCGCTAGAGTTAAACCATGAATACTGTCTAAGAGTTAGCTGCCTGCAAGTCTTTGGAAGTGCTCGAAACCTTTTCATGCTGGTAATTGATCGGCAATTCCAACCAAAATTCTGAACCTTCACCCAGCACACTGGACACTCCCATGTCTCCCATGTGTTGTCCTGCGATTGCTTTGCAAATTGCCAGGCCCAAGCCTGTGCCCTCCGCATTGGCTGAGTTGTGCAATTGCTGGAATTTCTGAAACAGTTTTTCCAGATCGTTTTTGGCGATGCCGGGCCCCTGATCCTTGACTGAGAAGCGCATGCGATTTTCACCAAATTGTCGTGCTCGGATCGTAACTGTAGAGCCTTCCGGTGAGAATTTGAACGCATTAGAGAGGAGATTGACCAGTACTTGCAGTATGCGGTCGCCATCGGCAAGGATGAGACAGTCTTCGTCACATTCTTCCAGCAGCTTTACTTGTGCATTGGCCGCGGTGCCTTCGCATTCAGAGGCTGCGCGCGATACCAGCGATTTTGCCTGAACCGCCTTGAGAGCAAGAGGCATTTTGCCTGCTTCGAATTTGCTCAAATCAAGCAAGTCTCCAATCAATCTGATCAAACGGTCGCAACTGTCTCTGCCTATTGTTACCATTCCTTTGGCTTTCTCCGGTAAATTGCCCACCAGTCCCCCTTCCATCAAACGCAACGAAGCCT
>JADZFV010000534.1 GCA_020854255.1 Candidatus Melainabacteria bacterium
CAATCAGTTTTACTCTGGCTCTTTCGACCCGGTAGCTATAGCCAAACGCGGACTTGTTGATGGACTCAGCACTGCTGCAGCCGGTGGAGTTGGTTACAGATTCTCGGCTCATTATGCACTTAATCACAACAAACAAAATATGAAACGCAGCGAACCAGATCCAGAAGGCAATCGTGACCGTCCAAGCCCCGAGCCGAAAGAACCACGAAACCATCCTTCTGCGAACTCCGATCTCGTATCCAGCGAAAAAATTGTACGTAACTCGCCGCAGACCGACGGAGTCATCTCTGAACCGAAATCAAACAATGAGCCGGTTTTGATAAACGAGAACAACAACAAGCAATTAGCGGAACAGAAAGCGACGTTAGAAGCACAAGCGCTAGAAAATCCGTACAGACAAGAACTTAGGAGGCTCAAACAGCTTGGACTAACAACTCCGGAACAAGATGTCAGACTCGCGCTTGAAATTAAAATGGAACGTAACGGAAAAGCCATTGCCGCTTGGAAACAGTTCGAACCTGAACTAAAAATGCAAAACATGGATGAATTGAAGAAGCACTTATTGAAAACATATAAAGATCATCATGGATTCTCGAGAATGAGTGAAATCGATAAGCTAAAAGCAACTGGTGCGTCAACACCTGAGCAAAACGCTGAATTGGAGGCATTCCTGTTATTCAGAGATCCAAAAATTCAAGACCTCGCCAGGCGGGAAATTCTCGGTCTATCGACTCCTGAGGAAAGTGTTCTCGTGAATGCAGCCAGACAATCGCTTAAGCAAAAGTTCAACCTCCCAGCCGACGCGACTCTGAAAGACATTGTGTACGAACTTACTGCCTGGAGATTACGCGCGATGGACGAAAGATTCATGGTCTTTCGTTGATAGCGCAATTTAAACAGCCAAAGCCAAGTCAATTCGACTGCAGCGACATACCTCTCCTACTTTGCACTTCGAAGTACACCAGTGTGTTGCTGCTCGAACTTACTACCGGCAACGGATCAGACACTTTCTGGGAAGAAGGAGGCGCCTCATCGAAAGATGGGGCGTTGCCCTTTAAGTCGATGAATTCTGGCGAATTTGGAGATCCAGCGAAGAACCCAGACTTAAATGTGAGTCATAAAGCGCAGGTCAATCTGACGCAAAAAGAATGGAGCCGCAATCATCAATCAAAATAGCGCTGGCCTCGCGAGAAGCTGCACTCACTCTACAACAGTTTGAAACCCGGTTCAGAACGTAGCTCGCCAGCAATTACTTCGTTGATGTTCATTCGGAAACAAACATGCCACCAAAAGAGCGCTGGGGAAGCCCTAAGCGGAAAGCTTCCACTAAAGAACGCTATAGCTCTTCGACTCTGACCGTGTATCTTCGCCATTTAGGCTTCTGCAACCATTTGGTCTGTTTTAACGACTGATTAACATCAGAAACGTAAGGTGCAATTGCTATTCCCGATGGAGCAGTTACTAAATGGCAAACGAGAATGAGACTGATCGTAGAAACGAGCGCCTTGAAGATGACAAGAAAAAAAGTGAAAACGCCTCCAATGAAGCGCAGGCAGCGATGAGAGAGGGCAAAAACCTAAAACAAGACATGTCCCTGGTTGCCGCGCAAAGCCAAGTCAGCGAAGTATTCGGAAATCCAACCTTTTTTCGGCAAGGAGCCGACGCTGATGCAGGAGAGATCCATGATCTTGTTGTTCCGAATCCCTTGCAAGCAGGTGGCATGATCGATCAGAAGACCAAAGACGAATTGGTGTTGAGTAGTCTGAAGAGCCATGACGCTGATTCGTTGAAGCAGATCAATGAATCATACCGCCAGCAATACGGACACGATATGCTTGACGATCTAAAAGAAAACGTTTCACCTGACGCCCATCGTCGTGCCCAGGAAATATTGAAAGGAGAAAAGGATCCTGGCTATCTGAGCCCAACTAAAGCTGATTCCGAAAAGGCACTGAACAGCTTCAAGGATAAGGACGGACAACCTTTAAGTGATTACATTGACGCTGAGCAGTTGGCTGCAATTCAGCGCAATGAAGCCATGAAGCGAGGCATAGAAGATGATTTAGGTCTTGGTACATCTGACCCAGCACAATTTCAGATAGAGACTCGGACAGACCTACTTAAAGCCTATCCAAATGAATTGAAAGGCGTGGACATCAACACCGTTGAGGGCGCTCAAATGTATGTTGCTGCAAAAATGGCCTTTGAAGTCGAGAAATTTAACTCCAATTGGTACGGAGAGGAAGCCAAAAACCCAAATTGTCCGGCCGATAGGCGCGAAAAATTTGAACGAATTCAAAAGGAATGGAATGACGCCGTAGCAAAGGGTGATAAGGAAGCGACACGAAAGCTTTTAGCTGAACGATACAACCCTGGAAACCCAAAACAAGAGTCAGAGGTAGAAGCGCAGCGTGCCCAAACTCCAAACGGCAATAGATTTCGTGATGTATCGAACTCAGCAGGCGAGACCTGGTCACGCATTAAATCTTGGGTTGGTGCCGCATAGAAAGGATCAGGATGACGATGTGAGAGCGGCTCGCAGTATAAGCAAAAACTCGTCGGCGCGGTCTGACGAAACGCAGTTTTCTTTTATTGATAGGAACGACAACAATTTCGCCTCTCCGCCATGGGAGGCGAAATCATTTATCGGAGAAATGATTCAAAGTTTCGATACTCCTAAAACCTTAGATAGCAATGGGCCGAACAATTCAATATCCGGCAAGGCAGCAAAACTAAAAGCGCAGGAACATCGAAGAATTCTTGGTTTAACATCTCCAAAACAATCTGCGCCTATTGTTGCAGTGTTAACTGCAAAGGCGATTATCTGCAGAGCCTCAGAGCAAGCCAGCTGAGAAACTTACCAGCAATAACCTCTCCCCCTTCCCAAAAACGGATTTTACCGGAGGAACCAAGATGAGCGGAACAGAGACGACAGAGAAACCAATTGACAAATTCGAAAAAACCTACGGTAAAACAAACGATGAAGAGTTCTCAAATGCGCATGAAGAAGTGTACAAGCTCTTAACCAAAGACAAAGACGGCACCCTGAAGGCTCTCAATCAGCAAATTAAAGACAATAACAAGGACAATCCTCTTCTCAAAGACCTTGTAATCGTCGGACTGGACAAAAATGATGGCGACTTACGATTCAAAGACGAGAAATCAGGAAATTTCTTCGATGTGGATAAGAGTGGCAAAAAGAAAGCCATCTTAGGCGCAGACGAAAACGGCAATAACGGAAGAGAATTCACTACCGACGAAAAGGGAAACATAGTCTCGTACAATGTCAAAAAAGGTGACACGGTCTGGTCGATTGCAGAGACAATCTGCAACGAGCGAAACAAAGGTACAGACAAGAAAACGACCCCGCAGGATATTCAAGCTGAGTCGAAGAAACTTATTGCTGCCAACCCTGAACTTAAGCAGAATCCCGACAAAATAATCGAAGGAAAAACCACTATCAAAGTATCTGCTCAATCGTCGGAGGAAATCAGCAAGAAGAGAAATCCAGAATTGACTGAAGAACAAAGCAAAGTTGAAAATCTTAAGCAAGTCAAGGACAACAGAGCTTACGTCGACCAAGTTCTGAAAGAACTAGATCCAAATAATACTGGCTATGTCTCCAAAGATGCGCTTGTTAAGAAAGCGGATTCACTTTCCATGGATGATCCGCGCCGCGATCTCCTCCACAAAATTGCAGCCCGACAAGACGAAATTCAGAATTCTACATGGAGCGGTTGGCTCTGGGACAAGTACACTTCGGTCAATCCTTTTGCAAATTGGGGAGACCAACTCTACTACGGTGACTCTATGAACAGGGAAAGCATCAGAACGTACTTAGATCAATACGAAGCAGAGCTTTCACAACCAAAGCAAGCTACGCCGAAACCGAACACTCCAACTCCAAGTCCAACTCAACGTCCAACTCCAACTCCAACTCCGACGCCAAACGACCAACCACTTCCAAAGGTTACCAAGATGCCAGGTGACTAACTAAAAAACGGTCATACAGGATGAAGGAAGGGACACCACAAATGGTGTCCCTTCCTTCTTAGCGCATTTTCCGACTATCAATTGCAAATACACAAAAGCGGGATGCGTGCATGTGCGGGCGCTGCCAAACGCTTGGCTTGTTTCGTGACATGATGGATGATCCGGCTTAGCCTTGGGCAAGGTGAGTCGGGTCCAGGAACAGCTCGACCCCATCAATCAAGCCGATTGGCGGCTGGTTCCCTATGCGACACTAGTTTTTTGGCGTTCTAATTGACGCGTGGCGATGCCCCGCTTAACAAATGCGTTGTCGCGCGGATCGTCGCCGTAGGTGCCGGATTCACCGATACCACTCCAGCCGCCGCCCCAACTTGGATTGCCATATTCCGGTCGTGACGTGGCTGCATTTTGCTGCTCGACACCGGCCTGCTCTTGCAGAGTCTCTGAATTTATACCTGCCGCAGTGCCAATGTAGCCGTAATGCCAGTTGCCGTAATCTTCATACTGTGGATTGCCAACGTTATCGCCGCGGCGCGGTGATTTGAAATCCCAGTCGCCCCCGGTTTTCACCTTCTCGTAGAACCAATATCGCGCATTGTACGGGCGGAAGCCAATGCCCTCACCCACGAAGTTTTCATGCGCTTCCCGAACGTTGGCATCTAGATCGACGTTGAGAGGTGCTTCTTGTACAACTTTGGACTCCACCGCTGTTTCCGCTTCCTTAGAACCATTTGTCAGCACTTGGTTTTTGAAATCATAAACTACACGTTGTGCCTTCGGGTCGGTTCTTTCCCGCTGCTCGCTCATCACGACAGTACCGTTGTTCAGCTCGCGGCGAGCGTAATTGATAGTATTGCGCTGGTCCTCGTTGCGGACAACAACGTTCCCGCTACGGTCAGCAGTCACGCGGAAATTCTCTCCGATTGGGTTATCGTTGCGGTCTTTACCGCTGTAAATCGGTCTTCCATCATCATCGAACTTTTCTGGTGTTACTGTGTAAGTGTTACCTTCGCCATCAGTGTACTGCCGTACACGCGAACCGCTCTCGGTCTTGTCGATGACCAGAGTCCTGAGCGGGCGATTTGGGCTTTCGATGGAAATATATTCAACGCCGTCCTTCACTTGGCATGTGGTCTTGCCGCCGCCAACTCGAGAATAGTCGGTAGTTTCGATGCCCTTGGAAGTCGTGGTTTTTACAATGCCGGTTTCGCGATCCGTCAAGATTGCGGTACCAGTTTCGCGGTCTACTTTCAAATCAACGCCTTCCGGCTGAACGGGATTGCGCGGGTTGATGAATTTGTCGACTTCGCGCACGTAGACGTTACCTGCAAAGTCTTGGTAGCGTGTCAGATTTCCCTGCTCATCGTAGTCGGCCGTAGCATCACGACCGTCACCAGTTTCTATCAACACTCGATCTTTGCGACCTTCGCCCAACATAGTAACTGCGGACACGCTAGAATTGTCTTCGCCATCAACCAGCATCAAATTCGTATACGGGTAGTTATCTTGTTTCTTCGTGCCATTCGCTTGGGATTCTTTCGACTTCAAATTTCCATTTCTGCGCAGTTCATCCTGCACATGGGTTGACACATCGCTGTTGTCGTTGGCATCGTTGCGGGACTCGCGCTCTTTAACGCTTTCCATGTTGCCTTTGCCCATTCTAGAAACTCCAATCAAAATTGTTAGACTTCAAATTACGCAAAACTTGTTAACCAGGCGCTAAAAACGAAGGGCAATA
>JADZFV010000535.1 GCA_020854255.1 Candidatus Melainabacteria bacterium
CTATGTTGTTGGCACACTGGGCTGCGGCTACGTGGGCTATTTGACCACCGAGTTCGCGCACGGCTTGCTGGCCAACACAGCAATCGGCACAGGCATTCTCGGCATGCTCCTCGGCAATGGCTGGATCTTGGCTGGCTTCGCCGGCGTGATTGCTGCTCGCTTGCTCTGGCAGCCTCTGCATGACACGCTCGACAGGGCCGAAGTCAACGGTCTGACCTTCATCTGGTCGGCCATCGTCGGCTACCAGGGTGCCATTCTCTTGGGCAGCACGCTCATCGCACAGGTCGGCATCGGTCTGGGCCTGTTCGCGCTCAATGCGGCGATCGTCTTCCCGCTCGTGCTCTTGTTCTTCAACGAAGGCCTGAAGAAGTTCGCTGAGTGGATCAAGCCGATCGTCGAGAACGTCTACGGTGCCGAAAAGGGCGACTTCCGGCTCTGGTTCCACCACACGGTCAACATCCTGGCGTCTTTGGCTCTGGCCGTCGGCGCCTACCTGCTGGGTGACAAGCTCGACTGGAACATCTGGCTGACGAGTGGTTTCACCGCCCTGACGCTAGTGTGCTCCTACCTGGGCGTCGTCAACGTGCTCAAGCACAATGGCGGCAACGCCATCATCGGCTTGCTGACCTCCCTGGCTGTCGGCTTCGGCGCCTTCGAGGTTTATGGTGCTCATCTCGGCTACCTGGGCTGGCTGGGCGGCGTAATCGCTGGCGTGTTCGCGGCTGCGATCTGGGGTCTGCTCCTGGTGCCCGGAATCTACTGGGTTCTGGAGAATTCCGTCGGCGCCTGGTTCAAGCAGGCCGGTGAAGGGCTCGACAAGCTGCACAACTCGATCTTCCAGAACGTGAAGAGCATCTACAAGAGGGTCTTCAAGAAGGCTCAGGATGCGACCTTCCAGGACAAGACGGAGTTCAAGCCTCTCTTCGGGCAGGTCTCCAACGTCCTGTTTGCAGCAGGGATCTTCGTGGCGTCCTACCTCTACGCTCTGCCCCACGCCGGTTCGTCCCTGACTTACTGGCTGGCGTTTGCAGCGGCGGTCCTGGTTACGTTCACCTCCTACCTCGTCGGCGGCAAGCTGGCGAAGAACGAAGGTGGCGAGCCGCTGATCGCTCTGCTCTGCGTTGGCGCGGCGCTCTACGTGGGCGGCAACGCCTTCAGCCTGCTGCCCTGGGCATGGTACTGGGCAGTGCCGACTGCGACTGTTCTGTCCATCGTCGCCGGCTACGGTCTGGCTCTTTTCGTCATCCCGCCGATTTACGCCATTCTCAAGGTGCTGACGCTGGCGATTCCGGACAAGACCGACGGCAAAGGCTGGAAGGCTGGCATCGCCACGTGCTTCCAGCTCGTCCACACGGTCTTCTACGACTTCGTGGACAAGTGGGTGCTGAAGCCGGTCAACCGTGCAGTCGCGCGGATTGCCGCAGTGCTGGCTCCGATCATCACGGCCGTCAGCAAGGCGTACAACGACCTGATGGCGCGCATCGACCGCATGTTCGGTCGCAAGAAGGGCGCCTGAGTCTGGCAGATTCCACTCGAGGCGGTAACACGCTTTGAGTAAAACGCAGCGGCAGACGCAACTTTGCCACTGCAGGAAAGGCAAAGTGAATGCCCGGCGGTGAGTTGGAAACCTTGTTTCTGATTCGCCGTCCGGGCCATTCGCTTTTGAGACTTTTTCCACTATATGCTATAGCGTTAACGGGAAAAGTGAAACGCTCAGGGAAAACGGGCGAAAGTGGTTGTTCTTTCACCCGCATCCATAGCGTCTCAAGCATCTCAATCGAAGGCGGCATGGGCTATCAACCAAACAGCGAAGCATGAGCCTCGTCAATCAGTTCATTCACCATGGCCATGCGCAGCGATTTGTGCTCTTGCTTGAACTGCGCAACCGTCATCAGGTGGCGAGTTCCTTCAATCGGCTCAGAGACGATCTCGTCGACGACAGCGGTCATGATCACCATGTACGTGAGTTGATCCGGCTCTGTGCCATAAAAGTCGGACTCGATGGCACGCAGGAAGCGAAGATTGCTCAGCGTGACGCCGGCTTCCTCCAGGGATTCTCTGCAGGCGGTCTCCTCGCAAGAGCCCTCACCCTCGGCGACGTGACCACCGGGAAGGTCTTTCCCGCGCTTGTCGTCAGTGGCGACCATGCTACCGTCTGCGGTGAAGATCACCGCAGATACGCTCGTTACCTGGTCGAACGGCGGCACGAATCCAGGCTCCCGCAGCCTGAAATTCGTTTTACGTCCATCTCTGGGCGTGCGCCTTCTGTCCGGTCTCACTTCTCTGCCCGCGCTCATCAGGAATTGCCTCCGCTGACTGCCGGCGCGCTTTGGTAGCTGACCTTCAACGTGAACACGACCATCAGCAAAGAGATCGCGCCCCAGACAATGCTCCACACAGCAGCGGGAATGCCGGTGTGCTGTGCCATATTGGTGGCGTCACTGAAGGAGCCGTTTGAGGAGAAGCCCACCGAAATCTGAATCAGATACCAGACGTCGGTCAGCGAGCTGAGCGCCGTCTGTCCAGCCAAAATCAGGAGCATGAAGTGGGCGACCAAAGGTGAGAATTTCTGAGCGGAGAAGACCAGCGTACCGGCAATGGCCAGACCTATGAGCAGGCTGAGAATTGCTTCCGAACCATGCCTGGCATCCAGCAATCCAGGCGTGATGCAAATCAGGCAGCCGAGAGCGAAGACCACGCCAAGCACTTTGAGAACTGGGCTGGCATTTTCTTCCTTGCGTCCGAACCAAATCAAAAGCGAGCCGAATAAAGCAGTACCCAGGTACCCGGCAGACGAGACGAGCCAGCCGATGCCTCCCCTGTGGAAGGTCAATCCGCCGGCACCCTCGCCATCCGGCACCATGGTCAGTCCAGTGACAATGCCGCCGGTTGCATAAGTCATGGCGGCATGCCCGAACTCGTGCAAGCCCGTCGTGAAAGTCCGGAGCGGGTAAACAACCAGACTTACGTATTGGAATTGCGTGATGAAAAAGAACAGGACATTCAGTCCCAGCATGAGCCAGAGCGAGGCTCGCTTGGACGGGACAGTTAAAATCATGCGATTCATGGTTGCCCTCTCTTAAATATGGGAGCGCACAATGTGCGCTCCTTGTGGAACGCGCTGCGCGCATTCCACAGCCCTCTGCAGCGCGATACTGCCTGCCGTCAGGCACGCGGAGCCTTATGCCAGCGTCCACATGGTCGGAGACTGGCTCTGGCGAGTCGATTTCCGAAAGGCGCTTACGTCGCGGGTTGCGTCGCAGACCGCGGATCGCTTTGATGCTTTTCGTGGGCCTGGTCGCAAGACGCAGCAGCAGTTGTGCTCTGGGTGTCCGCCCTGGCTGTGGCCACCTTTGGCTGTTTCAAGAAGACCGATTCCATCAGTCCCTTGTTGCCGTTGCAGACCAGCATCCCATTGGCATCCGTCTGGCTGCCGACGTAGTCGAGCGCCATGCGGAAATATGCGATCGGCTTGCTTTCTTGCACAACGAACGTCGGTTGCTGGCCGAACACGCTCTCCAGGCTGTGGAGAACACGCGTGCGCGTGCGAACTTTGACGGCGATTACCGGCTCGTCACTGGCATTATCCACGTCGTAAGGGCTCTTTCCAGTTTTGATGAGCTGGAGATAGAGTCCGTCCTTGCCGCGGATTACGAGTGGCTTGGGGTTGTCTGCCCAGTAGAACTCATGGAGCGTTGCTGCAGGCAGTTTGCACGAGAACACTTCCAGGCGAGCCAGTTGTCCTGACTCGTCTTCACCGTTTACGTACACCCTGACTGAAATCGGTGTCTCTCCGACCGCCTCGGAATAAGGCGAAAGCACTCCCGGAATACCGAACTTGCCGAAATACTTCCATCCCACGCGAAAGCCGATCACTCCGCAATAGAGTCCGACGGCAAGGCGCAGGATAAACAGAATCAGACTGTCCCCGAAGTCGCGATAAATCTCCTGGAAGATGGCGGGGTCGCCAGCCAACCATTGGAGAAACATCTGCAACAATACAGCTGTCAGGTAATAGCCCAGCGCGCAGGCTGTGATACCGGCCATGGTGGCCAGTATGAATCGATTGTGATTTGACATCCTACATCTCCTGGCGGTGAAGCGGTGTTAGTAAGAACGCACAAATGCGCTCTTGTATGGTTGAAAAACTAAAACTGTGGAGTCGGTTTTGAAGTTTGAGTTAATAGCAAAAAGAATGAAAGAATGATGCCCCAAGAGACTAGTCATGAGCTATGTATAGTGCAAGCCGCAGGCGCCCGGACAGAGCGGCTGAAACGAATGAAATATGCGCTAGCTCAGCTAGAAATCGGTGAGATCCAGGCAATCTTGCAGGCAAATCCGTCTGCTGATCTGGGTTTGCAAGGTCCCCTCAAATCTGTGATGCCGCTTATGTGGGCTGCAGCTAATATTGCCGTTAGCATTTGATGCGGCTAGGCAATTGCCGGGGCGATGCCATGCATCTTTCCGGCAGGCTCTTGCTGCCAGAAAAATAATGAACTGAAACCGCAGGACTCATGCGCTGCGGTGTTATGAGACTTAAGTTGGAAGCTCAAGCTAGTGCCTTCAGCTCTTCTGCCCGTTGATGAGACGCCCCTGCCCATTGGGCTTCCATATCGCTTCGCAGACATTGCCGCTGCAGGAGCGTTCTTCGATTATTTTGCCTGTCGTCCCAAATTGCTTTTGTTCTCTGGGGTTTCGCTTGCGCGACCGGTTTTTTATGCCTGGGGGAAGTTGAAAACTATCCAGGGACTCCGAATTCATCTAAGACTCCTACTAGCCTCGAATTGAGGATTTGCTTTGGTTAGCGCGACAATTCCGGCTCGAATTGGATTGAATGTTTCGTTTCTAAAGGTGAAACGAGTCGCCAGGGTTGTCACGAGAAGGTCCCGGGTATACCGTTTTACCCCCTGGCGACATATTAGCAGCGATATTCTACAGATGAGATTGATATGCGCTATTAATACGCTGCTAATCATCGATCCGTTTTTCCGGGCAAAATCCGAATCATCCCACCCTTGTGCCTTTTCCAGGTGGCTGACGATGCGTTACATCAGTTGATGTTGGTATATACTTCTGACACCTGCTGTGGTGCCAGAATCGAAAAACAAACATCAAGTCTTAATCTTGATCCGCTCACAGTCTGGTTGAATAGATGTAGACGTGAAAATACATATGATTAGCCCAAGAGCAGGAAACATTCCCCAACCTCTCACCAGTTGCCCGGTTTGCACAACAGTGCTGATCATTGCAGAGTTGGGTGGGCGCGAAAGACTGGTCTGTGAGGTGTGCGAATTTGTGCACTGGGACAATCCCAAGCCGGTCACCGCAACTCTGGTGCCTACAGATTCGGGAATAGTACTTGTCAAGCGCAAATTCGAACCGTATGTAGGCGACTGGTGCCTGCCCGGCGGATTCATGGAAGCGAGCGAAGAGCCGGAAGAGTCCGCGCAAAGAGAAGTTTTTGAAGAGACCGGTCTCAACGTGGAAATTGATCGCCTGCTGGGTGCGTATTCGCCTGGCAAAGGCATTAACGTGATTATCCTCTTCTACCTGGCCAAGATGGCGAGCGGCTCGATGGTGGCTGGAGACGACGCTTCAGAAGTAGATACCTTCCAGAAAGAAGCGCTGCCTGTCAATGTCGCCTTCGAGTTGCACCGCCGCATGATCGGTCAGTTTTTTGAAGGATTTCCTTCCTGACTGCCTTCCCGCCTCTGGTCGAGTTTTTCCGCTAGCGCTTGCTCTAACTCGTCGCTGCGGTCCATGCCATTGCCGATCAGGTAGGAACCCTTTGTAGTTTTGATCAAAAACCCCTCAGGCAAAAGGGGGATAGTGGGCTTGACTGAAACGATTTTTTCCCAGGGCAGCGCCACCGTGAAAAAACAAGTGCGAATGACGACGAATTCCAGTTTTACCTCCACCTCAAGCGGCATGAACAGAATCATGAGTGTTCGCCACAATAAGATGGCTGACGCAACGATGCAAAAAGCCAGCACTATGACGGAGTCAGCCTGATTTCCTTTTTTCAAGGAAGCGGCGTAGAAAAACCACAGCACAGCCAGAAAAAACACCCCGGCAGCCGCTTGCGCCATGTGCACGGACAACAACACAGCATCTTGCTTGAACTTCCGGTATGGATTGAAAGATGCGGAGCCGGCAGGGAGATGCTCTTTGATCCTCTCCAAAAGCTCGCCTAACGATTCCAGCAAGACAGGAAACGAGACTTCGCCGGACGTCGCTTCCACTACATAGCGAGGGAAATTCCAGTTGGAACGTTTAACCAGGGCGCGTACATCCATCCAGGCGATGGTCTTGCGCTTGAAGGCCGTGACTGCCGTAATGCCGTCGTCGTCAGTGCGCACCTTCCAGGTAACAAAGCCGTAGAAAGGCACTATGGCAAGCGCGCCAAAAGCCATTACCGAGAATGCTATTTTCCACGGCAAAGGCAGGATTTGGAATTTACCAAGGCAGAGAAAAACAATGGGCAAAATCGCAACAATTACCAGCGCCGCCACCTCAGCCATAATGCGCACCAGGGCCATCATTTTGAGGCGATAAGTTTGCTGCCGCTTTGGCAGCGGCAGTGAATCTTGAGAAGAATCAGGGGACGGATCTGGAGACGAATCCTGAGATGACCCTGCGGGCGGCTGTTGCGTCATCTGAACTTTCCTGAAGAACAAGACCATAATACTGCTCTGAGCGACTACAATTTGCTCAACGATTTAAATAGATTGCATAAATTGCACTGCGCTATGAAATGTTAATGGGTTTTGTTGATGAGCGATCTGGAGCAGGCGGCATCTGACGTCGAATTGACAAAGCCCGCGCACAGTGGGCGTCGAAAGACGATGACCGCAATCTTGATAGTGCTCTCGATACCACTGGTGGTGGTAATTGCCGGCGTACTCACAACCTGGTGGCGCCCGGTCACTCTAGTTCTGATTTGTCCCGTCTTGAAGGTAATGGGATACAGCAAGATGGCGGAACCGCTGGCTATTCGCGCAGTCGAGCTGTACGTCCACTCCGATGGTTTGAACAGCAGACAGACAATGAACGCACTGTGGAATCTGGCTCAGGTTTATGTCGATAACGGCAAACCGGCGAAAGCAGAGCCAGTCTACCGGACCATCGCCATCTACAATGCCAAGCACGCTGGTGACGGAGCCGTGGCACCATTTCAAGTGCTGAGAGCCTGGAGCAAAACACTGCGAGCACTTGGCAAGGAGTCCGAGGCTAATCGCATCGAAGCGCAAGTGGATCGTGCCGATCCTGATGGAAAGCGGTCTCCAATCAAAAAGCAGAGCGCTGATCCTGTACCGCTTCAACGGTCAAAGTCCATGCACAAACGGACGGTGCCCGCTTCGACAAAATAGCAGCACGCACTGAACTGTTTTCCGCAAATAGTCGTCTTCAAAATTAGAGCGATTGGCGCCAAAAAGAAAAGCCGCGAGGGGCGGCTTTCAAAGTGGGGCTCGTTATGGTCGGTACCATGGGCGCCTGCGAAGCTCTCCAGTAGCGGTTCGACTCCGCCGGGCTCCACTCCCCCTCAATATACCACAACTACGCTTGACAGGTTGCCGGCTCATGTC
>JADZFV010000536.1 GCA_020854255.1 Candidatus Melainabacteria bacterium
CCATGGTGCCGAGCGCCTTGACGCCGTGCTTCATGGCCAGGTGCACGTTGCTGGTGCCCGTGAAATTGGGGTTGCCCTTGCAGATGCGCACCACGCGCTCCTGAGCGGCGAAGTTGCGGCGACGGCGCGTGCCGAAGTCGCCCCAGCGCACGCCCTCGTCCGTGAGCTGGATGGACTTGGCGAGCATCTGTTCGTCCTGTCCGTCATCCGACCAGTTGGTGTCGATGTACTCGTAGTAAGTCTCGCTGATCAGAGCCAACAGCTTGACCTCCCAGAGGATGGTGCGGCACCACAGACCTTCGATTTCGAGGTTGAGCTTGCCGTCCTTCACCGACACCGTCACCTCGCGCGGGTCGAAGCGGTAGTTAGCCAGGTAGTCCCAGTAGCCGCGGTTGAACCACTTCAGGTTCTTCTCGCACCAGGTGCGCTCCTCGGCGCTGAGCTTGAGCTTGCGCAAGTTCTTGATCTTGCCCTTGAGCGCCTGGAGCGCTTCTCCGGTCCAGTCGCCTTTGGCGCGGCGGTCGGTGAAACGATACTTGACGCGGACATCCGGGTACAGCCGGAGAACCGCGTTCTGCATGCTGAACTTGTAGAGATCGTCATCGAGAATCGAGACGATCGCGGTGGATTTCAAAGCACACGATTTCATAGTTTTTTCTCCTTCGCAAAAGCGAATTGCCGGCCCGCATTTGTCTGCGGCTCGGCGGTTACAGAGAGGATTCAAGAGCGGCGTCGGCTTGGTAAGACCGCAGTCGCTCCTTAACGATTGAGGCGAGTCCACCACGCAGAAAGGCTTACCGGAGGTAGAGCCCGTTTTTCGTGATGATCTTGCGCACTGCGTTCGGTACCACGTAGTCCGCCGAACGTGCCCGACCAGACTTGATCCAGTTGCGAATCGTGGTCGAGGAAATGTCGGAATTCGGGCAGTCGATGATGTCGAACTTGGCGTCCGCCGGCAGTTCCGCCGCGATTTGTTCGCGGGTGATGGTCTCGGCGTTGCGAGGGGCAACAAGAATGCGGGCCAGCTTGAAGATTTCGTCAGCTTCGCGCCAGCGCTTGATGCCTTCCAGGTTGTCGAGCCCAATGATGAGATTGAGCTCGACTTTCGCGCCATAGCGCTTCTTCAGCCCGCGCAGCGTGTCGACCGTGTAGGACTTGCCCGTGCGGTCGAGTTCGATGCGGCTGGCCTTGAAACGCGGGTTGCCGCGAATGCCTGCCAGAACCATCTGATATCTGAACTCTTTGTCCACGACACCATCCTTGTGCGGCGGGTCACCGTTGGGGATGAACATCGTGAAGTCGAGGTCAAATTGGTCCCATGCGCACTGGCCCACTTGCAGGTGCCACATGTGAATGGGATTGAACGTGCCCATGGAGAGGGCGATCTTGAGCGGTCGGTTTCTTACCGCACGAGGCAGCCGGCGTCTTGCCGCCCACATCGTGAGACTCAAAGCCAGCTGGCTTTGAGTTCTCCGCCACCACTGTTGAAAGGCGTCTTTCATTGATGGCTCCTTCGAGTTAGAAATCAGTTCGATTTGGTCGAGATTTCAGGTCACGGCAAAGACGGCTCTCGCTTGCGCAACAGTCGCTGTGTAAGCCGAGGATTTCTCCAGAGAACGTTTCCGAATCAGCCTCACCTTTGTGTCAGGGAGCGCACGCGGTGCGTTCCGAATGGCGCTATGCCGCCCTGATGGTGCTGATGAAAATTTGTGTTGACTGAATAGGTTTTAGATGCGTGGCTTGAGAAGTGAATGAGAAACAGACATACGACCAAGCTAGACGTTTTCAAGCGAGATAGACAATGCCAGGTATACGCACGTAAAGCTTGAAGAGCTCGTTGATTCAAGAGTTTTATGTTTATGAGAAATAGATAGTTTCTAGCGCCATACTCGGCACGTTGGCGCGGCTCGCGCTAGTTGCCAAGGAGTGCCGAAAACCGTCCCAGTCCTTAATTAGATACGCTTAGTGTGGCGTGGCTGCGCAGGGTCGCGCGAACAAGCGCAGCAGATCGCGCTCGGTCCGCCTTCGCTTGTTCTTTGATACCATATTTGATATCATAATCGGTTTTGATTCACGACAAAAGTGGTATCGTATATGCTACCGGATGATGGATTGTTTCGGTTTTGGAGTTTCGCCGCAGCCAGAATATTCTTTTTGCCAACTGGTTTTGATTTTAAGAATCCGTCTTTGATATCGACCAATTTTCCAGTTTAATCACCGACCACTTCCAGGCGGGCCAGCCAAAATCGAGTTCCGGTGTGTTTTTCCTCATTAAACCCGTTGCCAACCGGCGGGTTTGTATGTAGTTTGAATTTATCATTTCTCTTCTCTTGTAAAACCAATTCGCGTCCGAAATTTCTTCTAGAAGAAACCCTGTGCCTGAATGAATTTGGCAAGAGCGACTTATTTGTCGCCCGATCGTGCACAGCTGCCGCGACTTTCAAAACGCGGGCTTTCTGCTCGTCGCTCTCGAGGTCGATGCCGGCATGCTGGAGGCTGAGCTGGAGCTGTCCGCGACCCGGCACGGGCGTTTTTTCCACTACTGCTTTATGCGCTCGACGGCAATCACGGCTCGACGCATGCTGGCGGCGCCGCTTGTGATTTGGCTTGCGTGAACAGCTCAACTGACTAACTGAACTGAAAGGAATTTATGAACAACACCGGTTTTGAAGTTACTTACACGGCTTTGCAGGCTCCTGATGCCGCCCGCGATTGCGCTGTGGTCGTGTCGCGTGCCAGGGCGGCCATGGTCAGCTCTCGTCTGGTCAGGCAAGCGCCGGCTCCTGTTTTCTTCGAGCGTGCGGGAGAAGGCGCCGTCTTCACCGTGCGCTCCGCCAGCCGCGGGACTATTGAGGCGCTGCCTGCCTCTTACGGTTCGATGATCGGCCACTTTGGTGTCTTTGAGCGCGGCGCTGTCACTGCTCTTGGTAGCGTGGCTCAGCATTCTGCCTGATTGGTTGGTCACTTCATCCTGCGCGCCGGAGGGAGCGCTTCAGCTCAAGTGGCGGCGCTGGATTGCGAGTGCTCTGGCGATCGTTTGCGCTGGTTGTAGTAAGACTTCGCCACGTCAATCAACTTCTCCACTGTTTGCTGCCCTGGAGGAAAATCTCGGTCTAAAGCTTGCATCTGGCTTCATCAAGCAATCGATGCAATTCAATTTCGGAAAGGATATCTGCATGTTTTGCGCTAAGTTTGTGCTTCTGATTTTTTCCATGTCGTACGCGGTCGCTTTGCCCTTGCTTCCGCCGAAATCCAACAAGCCGCCGGTTGTTTATCTCGTCACTCAGCACAACGAGCGGGGCGACTTGATAATGACTGACACGGCGGTCCTGTTTTTCCCCAGCAACCAAGGACGTTGCCTGAGCTATGTACATCCGGATGATCCATCGAAGGCCGATGACCGGATTGTCTGCGGCGGGCTGATTCGGGTGCGGCCGAAGAAACGCTGACTCAGTTAGAAGGGGCTGATAGTCGGTCTATCAGCCCTGCACTCTGGCTTTTGCAGTCCACTCTTCAAGACAGCGCCGGGAGCGTGAGCGCCCGCATGCGCAAACAATCACCAGTGACA
>JADZFV010000537.1 GCA_020854255.1 Candidatus Melainabacteria bacterium
AGAGAAACTCTTGCCACTGCGTGGGCTTCGTAATCAGCCCCTCGGGCAACCCCAGAACAACGGTCAGCCCTTCTGCCGGCTGGAGCCTTCCGCAAGTGAATGTCGCACGGTTCGGCTCAAGGGCATACGGAGATGATTGCGTCGAACCTTCCTGGCCAATGAAAGATTTGGCACGAAGCTCGCTCTTGTCTGCCACCGAAGGAAACACCACCTGTGCCACCACTTTGTCGATGGGCATGTGCCACTCGTCGCCAGTCACGTTCCAGTACACTTCAGGCGCATTGTTAAAGAAATTGATCGCCCGCCTGACTGTGTAATGAATGTGGTACTGATGCAATCCCATAATCGTCTTTTTGGGATCACCAATTTTTATGTAGAAGTCTCTGCCCTGACGGCTGGCATGAAAGGGCACATACTTCCCGTCTGCTGTCGTCACGCCCAACAGTTTGAAATCCACACTGTAATTATTGCCATGGCGATCATAAACTACCGGTATGAAACGATTGATGCCGTGCCGGTTGGGCGTGTCAAACCGGACGGTCAGATCTTCATGGACTTCCAGCGAAGCATCCGGAAGGACTTCGATGTTGGATGTAAAAACCGTGACTGCGTCGGCATGTGCGGCGCAGTTGCTCGAAGCCGCCCAACCAAGCACCACCAGTAGTATCAACGTGAAAACTCTGGACAGGCGGGCTTCTTGAAAACGGATTTGCATATGATTGTATGAGCTAAAGAATTTACTGGCATATTATAGAGTTTCCACTGCCCCCTTTATGGACGCCTTTAGATGACCAAAGACGCACAATGCCTGATCTGCAAAAGACAAGAAGAGGAGCCCGAGCGGGATATCATCCTCCGGACGGACGCTTTTGTCGTGCGCCATTCCCGCGAAACTAATATTCTCGGCTATCTTGTCATCGAAGCCCGCAGGCATATACTCGACCTGACGGAGGCCACTGATGAAGAAGCGGTGTGCTACGGCGTCCTGCTCAAACAAGTGATGTCTTTGATTCGCAAGTTGAACGGCGCCTACCGCATCTACACGTTCTCCCTGGGCGAGGCGGTACCGCATTTTCATGTTCACGTCATTCCCCGCACCGACAGACTGCCGCGCTATTACCGCGGGCGCGGCATCATGTCATATCCAGTGGAGCCGGGACTGAAGGAAGAACAAATGGAGGAGGTTTGCAAAAGTTTGCGTTATCTCCTTAAAACAAGTCAGCTCAAGCCATAAATCAAATACCTGCCGCTCTCCTGCTCCAAAGAAAGAGTTTTGACACTACAATTGACGTATGGCTGAGGGGAGAGGTCCTGGCCTGCTACGGAAAACAATCAATGGAACTACCGCCAAGAGAAGTCCCAGAAGGACTTTCTGCCAGCGAATATTACCAGCTGGGGATCAAATATAAGTCCATGGGCTGGACGGAACAGGCCAGAGACGCCCTGGTTCTGGCGCAAGAACTCGAACCAGACTCTGAAGTGGCAAAAACAGCCAATCGTTTTCTCAAAACCAAACTGCCCCGATTTCCTGTACCGCTTCTGGCCGAGCAGCGCAATATCGAAGGCTTTAACCAGATGGCCCTGGGCGATTGCGACGGAGCAAAAGAAACCTTCAAGTCCCTTATCAAAGAATTTCCTGATTTTGAATGGCCCTATGGCAATCTTTCGGTTCTCTACCTGCAGGACAATCAAACTAAAGAAGCGCGAGATCTATTGTCCAGGGCACTCGAAATCAACCCGGACTACGTAAACGGATGGTTGCACCTGGCCCAGGCCAAAGCAATGGACCAGGATTTTAACGGCGCTAAAGAGTGCGTCAAACGAGCTCTGCAGGCCGATCCGACCGACAGCGCGGCGATTGCCATGAAAAATGCCCTGGAAAGCGTCACGTAAATATAGGTGAGCCCCATACAAATTACATGCAAGGCTATAGCTGGCCTTGCCCAAAGCCACGCATGATTGTAGTACGGTCAATTTTTGTCCTGTTATTGGGATTCTCGCAGAATATATGCGATTGCCATCCTAAATGTAATGCAGACGTCCGTGAATAACTCGCTAAATGACGCTGTATTTGTCTCTTTTGCCCCCAGGAAGTAGATCATGATAAAACCAGGCGAATCGATGTTGATAGGCGAACTTCTCAGGAGAGCAAAACTCGTCACGGTAGAAGATCTTGCCAATGCTATGAAGGTCTCCGGCAACAGTGGCCTTCCAATTGGTAGAGTGCTCGTCATGCTGGACATCATCAGAAATGACACGCTCAAAGCTGCAATTCTCGCCCAGTCCCTGGTGAGAGACAAATTGCTCTCTCTGGAAACAGCCGTCAGAGCCGTCGAAGTAGCCGCCCAGCGCAGATTGAGCTTGACCGACTCGCTGGAGTATCTCGGCTGCCTGGAAGACGTCAGCAGCAACACCAACAAACTGGGCGACCTGCTCGTCGGTGCCGAACTAATCTCCCGCAAACAAGTGGAAGACGCCATGCATACCAGCCAACACCTGGGATTGCCGCTCGGACGTATTCTTGTTTTGAAAAACTTCTTGTCCGCAAGCATTGTTCAAGCGGCCCTGACAATGCAATCGCTGGTTCGCGATGGTCAGGTGGAAAGCGAAGACGGCATTGTCATCCTTCAATCCGCCAAAGACGCTGATTTCAATCTTGATGCCTCCATGGTCGCCGCCGGCTACAGGTTGCCAGAAAGACCGAATATTCGCCTGGGCGAATTATTGGTTCGCGCTCAGGTTGTATCCGAAACTGATTTGATCACAGCTCTGGAATACGCACTGTCAGTCGACATGCTGATCGGACAGGCTTTGATGCAATCCGGCTTTATCAATGAAGCCGTCCTGGACGCCGCACTGGGACTGCAAGAAATGGTCCGCTCGGAAAACATGACTGCAGGCGAAGCCGCCGAAGCGTTGAACCTGATCCATCAGCACGGCTGGAATGCCGAAACTTGCATGAGCGAAGTAAATCACGCTCAATTCAAGGCGACAAATCTGATCGGGCTTGTCGATTTGCTCAAACTGGCCGGGCTCTTGAGCGATGACGCCCTTAGAAGAGCAATCGTTTGCGACGACCGCAAAGTCAAACCCTTTGACGAGATTCTTCTCAACGCCGGGCAGATCTCAGAAGCAACGCTGCACATCGCAGTGCGCTGCCAAGCCATGATCGACGAAGGTACGCTTTCGGTGGAGCAAGCGATCGTTGCCCTTCACCACTGGCAATGGAGCGGTTCGAGCCTGCCGGAAATTATTCAAAAATTTGGCTGGAAGACCCAGGCAAGAAGGCAAATTCAAAGAACGATCCACGACTTGCCGGCGGTTTCCAATCTGGCCGTGCGACCGACCAAACAGGCAACCTGGGAACCAAAAAAAGACAAGGTCGTCAGTTAATTAACTGCGCCTCGTTTATGCGCGCGCTTGCGCGTAAATTTCATCAGCCTGCGTGAAAGCAAATGCCTGAGGCACTTGCTTTCATTTTACAGGGGCTGAATAAGCTTGTGCAGACTGAAACGGTCAGGACTGCACGGGGTTATCGTCTACCCGGAAGGACGCCGGCCTCTCAAGCTGGAGAAGAGGGTTCGAATCCCTCTAACCCTAATTTTCTATAGCTGTTTAGATTAAAACTTCCTATTCGGGGAATTCATTTAGTGATCTGTCTTCCAAAATAGATGAGCGGCTAGAGGTTGATTCGCTTTGTCAGTCGAACAGAGTCAGGAGAAGAAGTGCCCGAACTGCGATCGCCAGTACGGCGAGGGACTTGACTATTGTCCATTCGACGGCGGCACCCTGTCGTCGCCTTCAGCCGTTGGCGCAAATGCGGTTCAAATCGGTTATTCGGTCGGTCAAACAGTTGCCGATAAATATACAATTCTGGCTCCGCCAAAGAACGGCCGGCATTGTGCCGTATACAAAGCCCGCGACATGCAGGCCAACCGGGTGGTGGCCTTCAAAGTTTTGCACGCCGAACACAAGACGGACA
>JADZFV010000538.1 GCA_020854255.1 Candidatus Melainabacteria bacterium
CGAAACCACCGATATCGACGCCGGCAAACGGCACACCGCACAAGCCAACGCTAACCAGCATGGGCATACTCATCTGCAGGTGTTCCCACCACGAATTGTTGTCGCCCAACCAGACGGCTGTGTATCGTTGCATGCCGGCATATCCGGCCCGAGTAAGAACGAAAGGACGCTCTTTGGGACGCAAGGCCTTCAATCCCTGCCATGTGGCCCGGCTCATTTGCATGCCGTAAAGATTGCGCACTTCCATGTGCCCAACCACACCTTCTGGTACTTGCTGCATGAAAAGCTGATCGTCTGCTTGCGGCAATTCGTCTTCGATGCCTTCCAGTGGTTCATTGGCTCCGAAGATGGCCGGCTCGTTCATGTCCGTCCAAATGCCCTTGACGCCCAGGTCAGTGTAAAAGCCGTGCTGCGCTCCCCACCAAAGGCGCACTTCCGGCTTGAGGAAATCAGGAAATGCAGAAACACCCGGCCAGACTTTGCCGGTAAAGAGCTTACCGTCAGCTTTTTTGACGAAGCAATCCTGCTTTTTGCCATCTGTAAAAACAGAATATTTGGGGTCTTTTTTGACACCCGGATCGACAATAGTGATTACTTTGAAACCGTCCTTGTTGAGGTCTGCGACCAGCTTTTTCATGTCGGGAAAACGCTCTCTGGAGGTCGTGAATACCCGATATTCGTCCATGTAGTCGATATCAAGGACGATGGTGTCGCATGGTATGCAACGACTGCGAAATTCTTGTGCGACGCTGCGCACCGTCGTCTCGTCAGGATAACTCCAGCGTGACTGCTGATGCCCCAACGCCCAGTGCGGAGGCAGTTTTGACCGACCGGTTAGCACCGTATAGGCCGCCACTAGATCTTTCAGCGGTGCCTGACCGAACAAGTAAAGCTGCCATCCCCGGCGGCTCAACAATGTTACGAGAGCCTCTCCGCTCATGCTGGAATCGAGATCCCATTTCTGGCAGGCAGGCGAATCCAGAAAAGCGGCGTGCCACTGTCCCTGGTGCCAGAGAAACAGCAAGGGCAGAGATTTATACATCGAATCCATCGATGGAAGATGACGCGGATTGTCAGTATTCATCAGCGTATGGACGGCGCCGCGCCGGTTCAATCCGGACAAGCGCTCTCCCAAGCCGTAGCATCTGGTGTCTTCCGGCAGGTGAAAAATAAAGTTGAATCGACTTTCAGCCGTGCGCTGAAATTTCAAATCGAATGGAAAAACCACACCCAGATCGCTATCCTGGGCTTCCTGCCACTCCAACCTTCCTGCGTCACCACAGGAGAAAAATAACATTTGTTCGCTGTCGTCGTCGCATGAATCGAAGCCTCCTGTGCCGCCATCTTCTTGCGCTTCAATATCGAGAGCGAAAGAAAAAGGCACACCGTCTTGCCCTTTTGGCCAGGCACTCAAGCGAAGAACGGAAACACCGGCAATGTCGCAATTGTGAAAAGTGCATTCATAAGGCAAATTTTGAGCATCACTGAAGGCAAGTGCTGAGCTTCGCGGGCTCTTCCTTGCCTGCAGCCAATATTCGTTTTTCTCGACTTCAGTTGTTTGTTTGGCCACGCTTTAGCCCTTGGACAGTATTTTCTTGATGCCGTCGTCGATGCCCTTTTCACCGGAAAAGCCAATAGTGAAAGTAACAACTTCGCCTTCCGTATTGAGGAAAACCAGAGTCGGAATCGGGCTTACTTCGTATTGATCGATGATGCGCTCGTTATCGGGGTCGTCGACGTCGATGCGCATGAAGGATACTCGATCACCATATGACTCTTTGAACTTATCGAGGGCGGTATTGGTCTGCTTGCACGGCTGGCACCAGGAAGCATAAAAATCGATGACGGTCGGCTTGGAAGCTCCGTCTGCGCCACGCACTCTCGACAGTCCGAGCATGGAGGCGATCATACGCGTGTCGGCTCCTGTTTTGGGACTCAAAATGTTTCTCGGCAATTGCATCATCGCCTGGTTGGCCATTTGTGCGTTTTTGTTTCCTTTGCCGAGCCTGATCGCGCGTCTGTATTCGTCTTTTGCTTTGATAAATTGTTTTACTTTGCAGTAGGACTGACCGAGCAAAAGATGCGCTTCGCAGCTATTAGGATTTTCTTTGACAGCGATTTGAAAATGTTGAATCGCTTGTTTCATATCTCCCTTAGTCGAACAAGTCTTTCCCTGCGCCAGACAACGCGCATAGGGACTGGCTGTCGGAGCAACAGCCGCAGCTTCAAGCACGCCGAAAACAAACCCGCTCAACAAAACTGACGCCGCTACAGCAGCAATTGATTTAGAACTCTTACGCAACATAACGCCAAAACCTCACATGCAGACTTTTGAAAGTCTTGTCTTACCTGGATCCCTCAGATGCCGACTCATTTGCTCCGATCTTCTTTTCAACTTCTTTATTTACTTCCGATGGAGCGCTTGCAGTCGAATTTAGATGTGAAGTCAGCCACTTATTGACAATCTCCACCTCCTGATCGGTAAACTGCGCCTCTTCAAAAATTAGGTGCTCCGCTTTCGGAATCAATTCAATTTGTCTGTCACGAGTTGCCAACCTGTTGAAGAGTTCCACCGTTCCTGCCGGTCTGACCAACTTGTCATCACAACCCTGCACAAAAAGTACCGGACGATCTTTGATTAAGACCGCCCATTTGTGGTTTTGGTTCATGAAATTTTGAAATTGAATGAGTTCGTTAGCCGAGACCTTAAGACGCGATAGAGGGTTGTTGCCCCATGAATCTCTCAGCTCAGGTTTGACAGTCGCCTGCTTGATAACCGACGTGCCTATATCAAATGGTTGATTGGGGTCGGCAAGTAAGTGAAATGCCACGCTCAGCTTTGCCTGGCCCTGCTTAAAGCGATCGCCTGCCGGCACGGAAGAAATTAAGCCGTCTACCAGCTCAGGATAGAGAGCGCATGCCCTGA
>JADZFV010000539.1 GCA_020854255.1 Candidatus Melainabacteria bacterium
GCGGAATACTCGCGCTTGTCGCTTTGCGCGCGCAGTGACTGCACTGCCGGTCCGCGGCTGGAGTTCAAAACACGCATTTGCAGGTAAGTGGCGTCGGCGGCAATGCCCATGACGCCGCCCAGCGCATCGATTTCTTTGACTAGATGAGACTTGCCTGGACCGCCAACGGCAGGATTGCAGGGCATCGCGCCAATGGTGTCCAGATTGACGGCCAGCATGAGCGTGCTGAGACCCAGCCGTGATGCCGCATTTGCAGCCTCAATGCCAGCATGTCCTCCACCGATTACTACGACATCAAAGTCCAGCATGATCCGACCGAGCGAGCCCAGAGATGTGATCATACCAAATTACAACCTCTCAGCGCCCCGCCAACCTTAGAAAAGAGGCATTTACCTATACACTTCAGCTGAAAGTGCGTCGATTCTTTAGCCACGTTCAACGCACTAATCATGCGATTTGTCCTAAACCGCCTTCTTTGTCCGTCCGTTCCTTCTGGCAGGCTTTGGTTGCAACTCCTGTTTGCAAAGTTCTGCAATTTGCTGGAGCCGCAGTTTTGCATGTTGCAAAACAACAGGATTCTTGCTCGAATCAAACGCCCTTGAGAATAGCGTCCTCGCTTGACTCAACATGGCGTTATAGCTGGATTCGGCATGAACACGTTCTGTGGATAGCGGCGCTAAATCAATAATTTCGTCCCGAAGTCTGATGGCGGCCATGAATAATTTGTCTGCGCGCTGAGCCGCCTCTGAAGCAGGGAGCAATGCAACAAGTCTGTGCTCATTTGCCTTTGCGTACTCTGTGAGTACATCTCGCATCAGTGGTTGGTATCCGATGCCGCCCAATCTCGCAAGTTCTTTGAATTGATCGATAAGCGTCTTGTCTAAGCGCAGAGAAATAGCCCGAAACCCAAGACCTTTATCAATGGCTCTGCACTCTTCTTCAGATAGAGCGACCGAATATTCAGGCAATCCCAAATGATCGTCCCATTTCTCATGATCGGCAACGAGCGCTTCAATTTCCTTGATTTTCTTCTGACTCAATTTCTTCATTGCGTCCTTGAATTGCTTTCGAGGTATTTGATTTCTTCTGCACTTGGTCCGTACGCTGACTTAATGACGGCATCACCATTACTCAACTGAATAAATACAACCTTCAATAATCGCCCTGCTTTAGTCGACCCGATAAACCAAAGCGTAGGTGGATCAGTCTGGTGTGAAGGCCGACTGTCATGTATGTAACCAGCCCGCCGATTTCGAAAACATTCGATTACTTCATGCTCCCGTACTGCATGCTTGTACCTTAGTTTTTTCGATACCGCATCGGTAATGTAGTATTCCACGAAACAAGTTCCGCATATCGCATTGTATATACATTTGTATTTACCGTCAACTGCGCTCAACGCCTGAAGTTAATTGAAGGCAGCACAGTTCTCAGACATCGAAACATTGCATCTCAGATTTTTTACTGTTGAATTGCGCACGATTTCAGCGCTTCAGTAAATATCAGAGTCCAGAGAACCGGGCAAAGAGTGTCATGTGATACAAATTAGAGTTATGCGCTATTGCTGTGGAAATCCCTTGCAGGCAACCATGTTGAGCTTCTCCAGACAGATTTTGAAATTCGCTACATCAAAATGGCTGATCATTGCCATTTCGCTATTGGTGGTCGGCTGCAACACAACCTCGAAGACTGAAACAACCACGACGAATACCGAAACTGCCGAGAAAACTCAGCCGACAACTGCAGGTTCGGAAAAAACTGAACAGCCTGGCGACAAGACTGCCGTTGAACTTCCCGGTGAAAAGACAGATTCAAAGGAACTCTCAGCAAAAGTCTTAATGCGGCCGGATTTCATCGGGCGCGTCAAAATGGCATACATGTCGGCAAAAGAAATTCCTGCATTGGCTCAAAAACTGTTTTGTTATTGCGGCTGCGACTACACCGACGAGCACACGTCGCTCCTCGACTGCTATACGTGCGACCACAGCGTAGACTGCGATTACTGCAAGGGCGAAATAATGATGGCCTTCAAAATGAATCGAAAAGGCGCATCAGTTGCTGAAATACAGAAAGCGATCGATTTGAACTGGGGACCGCACTATCCATTTTACGAACAGCCGAGCGATGCAATCAAGAAATACTGGAAGAAACGCCTTTGGGCACCAGGTGCGGGTCCGACTAAATTCGAACATCCGAACGAAACAAAACCGATCATCGATCCGTTCACTGGCACTTCAGACAGTAAAAGCAAGCCGATGAGCAAGAAGGGTGATTGCTGCGGCGGGAAGAAAAAATCTAAAGAGTCCAAATGAATTCGGACCTTGGCCGTTTTTCCAATCAGGGGAAAAATGTTCTTATGCCGCAAGAACAAACTGAGGCCAATTTTTGACCCATTCACACAAGCCCTTGACAACTGCAACAAGGTGACCGGCTCGCCAAGTGGTAGGTGCTGTGGTGGTAGCAAAGACATGAAAACTGCGAAAAGCGCGAAGCAGCAGGGCGCTTGACGTCCAACTGCTCAACCAATTCGCTAACCGCGAAGCCTTGACTACATTAGCCGTGCGAGGTGTAACCGCGCGTTTCATGATTACTGTTTTGAATGTCTTCTAGAAACTGGTGTCATGACTGGATTAGTGTTCTTCCGTTTCACCCTTTCCTTTCTTCTTTCAGGTATCTAGCCCTCCAAGCTATATCTTCCGTTTCCCGGCTTAGTTCTCGAATCTCACATGCATAGCTGCGTGCGGGAGTTGTAGGCCGGATTTTCTCTGACTGGAAATACCTACCTCCCGCACCGTTGCTGCATCTTAACCA
>JADZFV010000540.1 GCA_020854255.1 Candidatus Melainabacteria bacterium
CCGCAACTGTCAAGACCGAGCAGACCGTAATCGGAATGGATGCGAACCAGTCGTGGATCATGAAATCCAGGAAGTACGTAAAAAATTTGCTTTCCATTTCCTCTCCAATTAGATGCGATTGGCTTTGATGAATATATCAGAACTGGCGGAACACGCCACGTCCTCCACCGGAAAAGACGTTGTAGTCAAACGTAAATTGAATATCAACATCGTCCGGAGCGCCCGCAGGCAATGGTCTGAACGGCGCAGCATTCTCAACGGCCTTTAGAGCCGCCTGGTCAGCGATTGCCACGCCGGATGAGTGGTCCAATCTGAGATGGGACAACTCTCCTCCCTTGTGTACCTTGAAAACAACTACGACGCGTTTCGATTCGTTACCTTTCGGTGGGAACCAGGCGCGTTTGATACGTCTTTGTAGGTCTGCCATATATGGACCGAAGTCCACATCGGCTTGAGCAGCTACAGATGGTCTGCCGCCAGGGTTATTGTTGGCATCGGGGTTGCCGCGCTGGCCTTCGCCACCGCCGCCACCGGCAGGTCTGGGCACCGAAGGTGCCACCGCGATAGCCGGCCCTCCGCCGCCACCGCCGCCGCCACCACCGGATCTGGCCCTGGTCGGAGCAGGTGCTGCCGACGGACCGGAGCCGCCGCCGCGATTAGGTGATCCACCACCACCGGCGATTGGCACCGGAGTGGTCACGCCCGAGCCGCCACCACTGCCTGAAGCAGATACAGGTGCGATGCCGGGACTCGGTGCCGACGATGAACCGGAGCCGGAGCCGACTCTAGGTGAAGCAGAGAAAGTCGGTGAGCCGCTCTTGCCAAAACTCATTGGAGACGGAGACGGAGATGGGTTAGGCGAATTACTTGCCGACGGGTGTGCAAACGGGTTGGGCAATGCCATCGGGCGTGCCATAGGAGCCGGAGACGGCGATGGCGAAGGACTTGGTGTCGGCGACGGACGCGGAGACGGCGAAGGCGACGGACTTGGACTCGGTGATGGTACCGGCCGTGGTGACGGCGACGGCCTAGGGCTAGGAGTCGGAGTCGGCGTCGGTCTTGGTGCCGGCGTGGGCGTCGGTGTAGGGGGATGCGGCGTCGGATGCGCTTGCGGAGTCGGACGGGGAGCCGGTGATGGCTGACTCGGTGCTTTCGGCGCCGGAGACGGTGCAGTTACTTCTTTCTTGGGATCGTGCCTGCCTGCTGCTTCAGAAGCTTTCTGAGCGCGTTTTTTCGCTACGATTTTCTTCTGCGTGGGAGGCTGATTCTGCACAAACTCAATATCCGTCACCTGCGTTCTGGGCGGTGGCGGAATCAAGAAAAAGAAAGCCAGAATGAAACATGCGACTATGCATGAGAAGTGGAATATGTACGATCCGCTGGTTGCTTCAGGCAACTCGATAACATATTCCGGATATATCTGTTTGCGCTGAATGACTCGCGCTCGGTCGTATGCATCTCTTGCCGTATATGCAAAATAGGCAAGGAAGAGTCCCATGATGACCATAGAAGCAGGAGAACCAAAATGTCCCTGTGCGAGCGAGGCCACAAGCTCTCGGTTCGGCTTCATATGAAAGGACTGCCCGAATGAGACCAGACCTCTGAGAAACGGCTCCATGAAGACCATCAGCAAAAAGACGATGAAATTGATCGCAGTCACTCCTAGAAATAGAAGTCCTTTGCGTGTCTCACCGTTGTATATCTGACCTAATCCTGGGATGACCGAGAGTATGACCGCCATATTGGGGTCACGCTGGTTGTTTTGTCTTGCTGAGCTTGTCATTCCGTTGCTTTGCCTGGTGGTTTAGGGCTTGAAGTCTAAAGATGCTTTTTGAGGTAAAACGTTCCTCAAATCTCCCGGCTTTCCAAGCAGTTTCGCCAAACTAGTAAGGTTTTTGAGCGGTGCCCCAATGCTGCTTCAAAGCTTGAATTGATTGGACATTCGGGCATTCTAATAGCTGGTTAAGTATAACACAGCGGCCCACCCGGCCTTAATTTCGGCGGTCTTGGTTTGATCGTGAGCAGTAGCTCTAATTTCTTTCCACAATCGCGGCTGGGAATAATCGGATTGGATCAAATCAATATTCCCTCATATTCAGTTTGGCAGAGTTTTGCACGACTTGCTGGCCGGTTAATGCGGATTCAACCAAAGTACTTTTACTGGGCCAAGATCAGGGTTTACCCTGATCGACATAAGAGGCAGGGTTTACCCTGATCGACATAAGAGGCAGGGTTTACCCTGATAATTCTAGACGCTCAGCTGAAATTTTTGTGGACCGAATTTTTGACTACATCGTAGGCATAGCCAGCTCTTCAGCCAGCTCGATCTTGAGTTCGTCGCCGGGACGCACATCGACGCGCTTGCCTTTCTTGGAAAGCAAGACTGCAAGACCGATAGCGGCACCGACTCCGGCTCCGATCATGGCGCCACCACCGGCACCTATTGAGGACGCGCTGGATGCGTTTCCGGCAATCAGACCGATGCCCAGACCGACTCCGACCGGCAAAGTAACGGCGCCGACATCAATGGCGACATCCTTGAGACCGCGCTTTGCGTGCACGACGCCGCCTCGCGCCACCAGGTTTGCAACAATAGGAATCTGCTTGTTATCAGGCGTTGTCACCGTATCGAACTTGAGCGCCACGTGACCGGAGCGGTTGAGCGCGCGAGGCAAAGTAATTCTGGCGATACGACCTTTGATGATCGAACCGGCTGGCACCGTTATCTGCCCGTCGATATTCAAGTCTTCAGCAGTACGGGCAGCAAATTCGTCGCCTTCCTGGCTGGTATCCGAATCGACCGCAGTGTCCATAATTATCGGGATTTTTGTGCCCTGTGGGACCACACGTACAAAGCCTTGCAAGACTTGCTTTTGCGTTGCCTTCTTGGGCGACGCGGCGGCATCGGCTTCCTTTTTCACTTCCGGATCGATCAAGCTTTCGATCGGTTGAGTCGTCGATTCTTGCAAGGAAGTTGATTCGCTTGATGTTGAGGCCGGCTCGAAAGGTGTTTCAGTTGCTGTTTGTTTTGCAGTTTCTGTCTCGGGTGCTGCTTTGGGGGCTTCCTCGACGAGTTTGTCTTCAGTCGGTGTCTCTTCTTTCAGACCGCCGAAATCACCTGCAGGGGCGTCCTTCGAGCTGGCAGCTTCTTCTTGCGGCGCGGCAGATGTCTCGGGATTGTAAATTTTGAAATTGAGCCCGTCACCAGCCAGTGCCGATGGTTGTGCAGAAAAGACGATAAGCGCGCTCATTATCACCGGCAGTGCGCGATTGATCTTAAGCAATTCCGTTCTCCTTGGATGACGAGACGACGCAGTCGGAGTCTCTTCTGGTGGCTCGATTGGCATGACTACGGCTTAGGCGAGCGTGTGCTGCTGATTTTTATTAGTCAAGCGGACCGGCTCGACAGTCTACCATGCCTTCAGCCGGTTACAAATTAGTGGATTTTGATCATGTTTTAGACGCTATTAACACTTATTTCTGGGTTCAATTAAACTAAGAGCAGTGCTTCCCAAAATTATTGTTCTTTCAGAGGACGAAATATAGTGATTGAATGCCCGATTTGCCATGTGATGAATGAAGATGGCGCTCACTTTTGTGCAGAATGCGGGCAGCGATTTTCGCCGGCAGGACCGCCGCAGCCGCCCGCTTTAGGCTCCGTGCACCCTGGTTTCAGTCAAGCGCCGGGACCACCGCAGAATCAAACTTTTACCCCGTCCAATCCGCCCGATAATCAATGGAATCAAATGCCGAATTCTTATAATGCTCCGGAACCGCCCAGTCAGCCAAATCAAGGAAATCTTGGCGGTCCTCCGGAGCAACCGAAGAAGCGCTTGCATTCCCCTATTTTGGGTGGCGGGTATGAAGACGAGCCGGAACCGGAGCCGGAGGTCAAGCGCGGTAGATCGTCTGCGCGCGGCGGGCAGGACAGCACGGGCAGTAGACCAAAACACTTGCGCTCGCCACTTTTAGGCGGCGACGACATTGATGAAGATTTTGATGACGAACCGCGTCGAGGCCCCGCGTCCCGCTCGCAATCCAAACCGACAACAAAAGGCGGATTGAGATCGCCGCTTCTAGGTGGTGCCGGCGATGATGACGATTATGAAGAACCCCAGGGCAGAGGGGGATTTCCACGACGTTCCCGCGACATTCTAGATGACGAACCGCAGGAGCGAGGATCAGGCAGAGGCTTGCGTTCGCCGCTTCTTGGCGGTGGCAGTGACGAGTCTGATGACAGCGCATTTTCGAGTTTAAGGCGTACCAATAGACCATCCGGCAACTTTCCGAATGACCGGAGATCGAAGCCTGATGTTTGGGATCCAGGCTCCGATGAGTCATCTGCTAAACCACGCCGTTTGCGTTCTTCGCTCTTGGGTGGCGGGTCATCAGATGATTACGACGATTATGACGATGAAGATGAAGAAATTGCCGATCCGAAAGCACTTAGATCGCCTTTACTGCGCGCTGTTACGTCTGCGCACGAACAAGTGCCGCCGGCTAAACCGCAGCAGCAGCCTCCAACTCCTCCCCAGTCTTGTCAACAAGGACAGGGTTATGCTGGCCAGCAAGACACGGGCTCACCTCTGTTTCGCCAGCCTTTGACTCCACCGCAGCCGAACAATAATTACGCTGAGCCCATACCTCAGCAAATGCAGCAGTCTCCGGATATGCAACAGCAGCAAATGCAACAGCAAATGCAACAGCAAATGCAACAGCAGGCATATCCTCCCCCGCAGCCACCCCCTCAACCGCCAGTGCAGCAGGCCTCTTCACCATTTGCGCGAGAGCCGGCGCCTACTC
>JADZFV010000541.1 GCA_020854255.1 Candidatus Melainabacteria bacterium
CGACAGATCCGAAGACTGGCGCACCAGTGACAACAGATCCGAAGACAGGCGCACCAGTGGCGACAGATCCGAAGACTGGTGCTCCAGTGGCGACAGATCCGAAGACAGGCGCACCAGTGGCAACAGATCCGAAGACTGGCGCTCCAGTGGCGACAGATCCGAAGACTGGCGCACCAGTGGCGACAGATCCGAAGACTGGCGCACCAGTGGCGACAGATCCGAAGACTGGCGCTCCAGTGGCGACAGATCCGAAGACTGGCGCACCAGTGACAACAGATCCGAAGACAGGCGCACCAGTGGCGACAGATCCGAAGACTGGTGCTCCAGTGGCGACAGATCCGAAGACTGGCGCTCCAGTGGCGACAGATCCGAAGACTGGACTGCCAATCGCAACGGATCCTTCCAAAACGCTTGCAACGACCTCAGTTACCTCTCCAGGAGCCGGCGTTGGAAATGGCACCGCGACAAGTGCTTCCGGTGGCGACAAAGTGGCCTCAGACAAGGCGGTCATTGAGAAAGCACTTGCTGATTCAGGAAAGGCACTGCCTCCTGTTTCCGAGATCAACAAAATTCAAGCAACAAAAGAAATTGCCGTTACAAAAGAAGTTGGTCCAATCAGGGAGAATTCGAATACAACGCTTAGCCAGTCGCCGTCCGACGCTCAGGCCATAAAGCCTACTGCGTCCAATGCACCGTCAAATTTCCAAACTACCGAAACCATCGACAAGAATGGCTCAAAAGTCACAACCCTGGTGGACAAGTCGAGTGGCTATTCCACTACATTTGTATTCAATCCGACAACCGGAGTGCTTGTCACCAGATTTAGTGACCCCGCTGGCAATGTGCTCAGCGTCAGTCTGTCGGCGCCGAACGAAGCCACCAGAACATACAATAACCATAATGGTGAACTGGTTCTCGATACATCAGCTAAGCCGCAGACCGCTATCTTGCCGCCAGCAGAAACCCTGGTCAAATCACCGGGAAGCACTGGCTGGTCCATGGCACCTGACTCGGCCGGCCAGACAACCCTCAGGTTCGATCCTGGCGATGCTCCGATCATAAGAGTCAATCCGGCAGATTCGAGTTCGCAGAATGGCGGTACGCTCAGAATTACGCTGGATACTAATTCTCCGCAAGTCGATACAGGCACAACGAATATAATTCGACTTGAGGCTGGCATTAACACCAGCATGGGTAACTTCAGTATTGAGTTTACTGTTCCAGTCGGGTACGTCCCGCCTCAAGGTGGCTCGACCATTGTCATGATGGATCCGGCTGATGCAGCTCGTGTAACCACCGGTAATACCAGAATCTCCTACGTTACACCAGACGGGCAACCTGCCAATATTCCTCCTTCGACGGGTAATGTCGTCTGGACAGATTATGAAGGACGCCCATTAACCTTTGGTGTAAGCCAAGGAACGGTAGAAATAATAGGTGTTCAACCCAGCACAGGCAACACGCAACAGCAGCAATCTCAGTATCCAATCCAAATCGGTAATGAAGACGTTGCCGTAGGCATCGGTATTAATCCAGCCACCGGCAATCCGGCTGTGCAAATTGGACTTGGACCTGTTGATATTGTTCTTGGTGGAGGCCCTGCAAGTCAGCAGCCAACCAACGGACAAATTCCGACTACCGGATATCCAACTACTGATCAATCGCCGACCACCGGATATCCAACTACTGGTCAATACCCGACCACCGGATATCCAACTACCGGATATCCAACTACCGGTCAATACCCGACCACCGGTCAATATCCCTCTGAGCCCGTAATTAGTGTTCCGGTGACCGGCGCTCAGCAGCCACAGCAGCCTCAATATCCGATCAATTTCGGCAACGGCGATGTGAATGTTGGAGTCGGATTCAATCCCACCACTGGTAATCCCTCACTTCATGTCGATTTGGGACCAATCGGATTTGATATTGGCGGCTCGCAACGTCCGGCACCAGTAACTGATCCGTACAACAGTGGATATCAGCCTCCGTCATACAACAACACGGGCAATGTTCCGACAAGCAGCGGTTCATACATTGATCCTTATGGTGCTGAACACTGGTACGATCCGCTCGGTCTGATTGTGAAGACTCTGACACCAGACGGCACAAACGTCATCTACAACGACGACGGTTCACGCCTCGTATATGGTGGCAACAGTCCTACACCTGCCTTCATACCACCGAGCGACAGCGGGCAGATTTACAGCGGCACCCAGGTGCCTATAAATGCTCCTGCAGTCGATCCATACGTCGGTACACCACCGGTCAATTATGGAACGCCAATCACTCCGCCGGTAAGCTACAGCGATCCGTTGCAGCCTCCTTATGGTGGTTACTCAGATCCTTATGTTCCACATCCTTCGACGCCGTATACACCGCAGCCGACGCCGCCACTGCCGTTCGAACCAACTGCTTCGACACCGGCTCCGGTCGGAACTACGCCGTCCGATCCTGTTTCCACAGTTCCTGCGGGCGCTCACGATCCTCTGCAGCCGGCGCAACAGCAGCAAAATGCTCCGGTTGCATCACAACAACCGCAAGAGCCGGAAGACATTGCCAATAAGCTCACCGTCAATTTCGAACCGTTGCGTCCGGAAGTTGCTGAGCCTAAGCCTGAAACGAAAGCACCGATCATCTTGGACGAGCAAGATCAAAAAGACAGCTCGGGTAGCCTGCTTAGCGATTACGAACATCGCATCAGAGAAAATCAGAATGTCGTTCACAATGACGGCGCGGAAGGTCTCAAGGGTGCGGGAATCGATGCCGTCGATCAGAAGAACCACGTCTCGGCTGCAGAGGCAACAGCGATGGCTGCCGAAACGCAAGCTGCTATCAATGCGCTCATGCAGCATCTCGCTAACGAACGGCATGAAGACTACACCGAAGCCGTTCAAGCTGAGGATCGCAAGTACAGCGAAATCAGCGAAGAACTCCGAGAGTCCAAGCAACGCGAAGACGATACTTATAGAAAACATGCCGAACTCATCGCCGACCTCAGAGAGAAAGAACTCGAAGGCTACAAGCAGCGTGCAGAAGCTGTGGAGCGCAAAGAGAAGGAAGACGAAGAAGCGAAGAAGCTCACGGATACGATGCTCACTGTGATGGCCAATCGTCGCGAAAACGATGCCATCATCAAGGCTCGCCAGGATGCATTCTGGGCCGAACAGCAGAAGAAAGAAGAGCAAGTTCGTCAGGACAACAAGCAAACCAAGTATCTCGTTCGCCCGAACGACACCATCGATTCGATTGCCGGCAAGCGTTTGCGCGATCCGAGACTGGCCGAGCTGATCTATCAAATCAACAAAGACAAGATCGAGATCAAGTACGAAAACGGCAAGAAGGTCTATGTCGTCAAGGAAGGATGCGTCCTTACTTTGCCCAGCCCACGCCAGATCAGAGAATTCCGCCAGCAACAACGTCTGGGTATTCTCACTCAGCAAGATACGTCAGAAAATGTCGTCGCTATCGACTCAAAAGCGGCTGCAGATCAGCGCAGAGCCAATGTTGAAAAGCTGCTCGGCAAGATCGGTAACGCAGCAGAGTCGGCAACCTACAAGTACAACGTCAGACTGGGAGATACTCTGCGCTCTGTCGCGATGAAGCATCCGCAATTGGGTGATGTAACCTTGTGGAAACTCCTGGCAGAGAAGAACGGACTGTCGACAACGACAGACCATAAGGGCGTTCCAACATCAGCTCTGCGTCGGGGCACACAAATCATTTTGCCGACGACAGAAGAAATCGCGCAGTATCGCGATCGTATGAGAGGCGACAGCATCACCAGCTGGAATTCCTCGCGCTACGAAACTCACAGCCGTCAGTGCCCGAATTGTCACCGCCTGACGACGACTGAAGCCAGCAACTGCCCCGGTTGCACTTATGCTTTCAACGGCGTCGGAAAAGAAGTGGACGTGGAAGTTCAAAACCAACCTCTCATCGCGGCATCCACAATTTCCGCCACGATCACGTCTGCTGTGCCGACTCCTCGAATCGTGCAGGAAGATGTCAGCGAAGCCACTACTGTTTCGGTTGCTGAAGATGAAGAAGAAAACACAGTCATCACCGGAGGCAAGGGTGCTAATTCCTTTAACGTGCTTTCGGAAAACCTTGATCCGGACGAAAGAAAGTGGGTTGAAGAAACAATCATCAACAGCTTGATTGAAAAACTCGGTGAAAACTGCCGCGTTGTCGAAACAACCTCGCCGAACAGTCATGTCGTCCGCACTCAGTTGGAAGTATTGACAGGCGATGCGTGGATTCCAATTCTCTCTTACGAGATCAACGAAAATACTTCCGTGCGCTACGAGTTTGCATCAGACGGAAAACAAAGAACGATGCCCATCGACTTGCCGGCCGCTGCTGCGCAAGAACTCATCCACAACGATCTGCAATCCAACTGGCAAGAGTACTGCCGCAAGTTCCTTGCCGGCAAGCGCCTGACTGCGTAGGAAGCATTGCCGGAGCACGATACTGTTCACTTTGTGATGAAGTAAAACATCTGGAACTGGCTTCCCTTGCAGATCCTCGGAGCGCTGACTTCTAGCCGGCGCCGACGGCTGCATCTAACGCGTTAGTCCGTCGTCACATCTGCGAAGAAGGAAAGCTCTCCGTCATGAGTTTTGTTTCTCAAGCGGAACACAACTTCTACAGTCAGTGGCTCTTCGTTGACATAGAGTTTGTGGGGTCTATCGTCTGCATCAAACCAGGCGACCATGTATTTCGTAGTTCCGGGTAATTGTTCGCCCAAATACCAGAGCGTCTGCCCTTTGAATTTAGCACCGGCAATGTGTTTTGCATTGCCTAATTCATCGAGCAGAACACCTCGCCTGTCCACTTCGGTATGAATATCTTCGGCCGGGCCATCTTCGCTAAATGGCAGCTGAGGCGGATGCATGATCACATGTTCGTCGGTGAATTCTATCAGTGGAGAAAACCGCCCGGCAGCAGAAAATATTCTGCCCCTTCCGCCGCGTATCGGAATATCATTCTCTTCAATCCCCAACTCATCGACAAAAGGCAATTCTTCAGACTGCACCGAATGATGGTCTTGCTGCACCGGCGGCGTGGCTGATGGTGGGGGCGGGTTGAAATCTCTTTGTTGATTGTCGTCAGGCATTTTGCTGCTGTTGCTCCGCCTCGCTCTCGTTTTGGAAATTTTCGAGCGCGGTGCGAACTTTGTGTAGCAGGACTAACTGGGCGTCGGTCGAGAGCTGTTGATCTTTGATCAAATGGACTGCAAGGCAGTAGGCGAGGTCAACATCTCCCTGTCCGATCAAACGCTCGGTCAAGAGTCTGCAGAACCATGCCGCAGAGTCCGAGGCCGGAGTGTCTTTCCGGTTGATTGATGAGTTGAAGTCGAACTTGATTTTTGGATCTCTTACAACTTCGGAAACCTCGAAGCGGTACAGGCATTTTGAAGTGCAGGGGCCGCAGGTGGGCAGCGGACCTTGATCGCGTTTGTGCAATTCAAGGAAGTCGTCACGCCACTGTCGAAGCACGGCGATGTCCAGTCTTCTGTTTACTTCTGTCGGTTGGAATGCAGGTCTGAGAAGATTGAGCCAGCGCAAGTGTTGTTCTCGAACTTGATCGTAGAACCAGTAGTTCTCCTCCCCTTTTCTCTCGAAGTAACGCTCGGTCGCCTGGGTGAGTGCACACCACGTGATGCCGGTGATATTTCCTGAGCGCGCTCTACCCCCGATAACCCGTTGGATTTCGTGAATTATCTGCGCTCTGAAGTGAACAAGCTGAGTCAGGTCTTTTAGAGTGGACAAAAGATAGCGGTTGTAAACTTGCCTGAAGAGCGTGTCGTCAGCGACCATCTGCGCTGTGTCCAGAATGTTGGAATCGCAGCGGTGCAGGCAGAATTTGCAGCCCAGGTGTCTGTCGAAGGTAGAGACGATGTCGAGACCCTTCATGGCATCTCGCACGATCTGGTCGGACTCGGCCGGTGTGTCAGGTGGTGGCACTTCCTTGGTTTTGTCGAACATGATCGCCAGGTGGTATGGCTGTTCCATTTTTTCAGCATAGACAATTGCGCGCCCCTGCCCGAGCGCAGTTACGTGTCGTTTCTGAATATCGTCGAGGTTCATGGCACCGCCCATAGAGTCACGGTCGTCGACTGCCACGATGCGATGCATGATCTTCAAGTTCGTGTTTTTGAGAGCTTCAGGCGCCAACTTGTTCGGGATTTGGTCGGCGATGATGAACCCTTGTCCGTACGAACGAATTTCAGCAAGCATGTTGGTGAAGAATTCCACCGCTTTACCGGCCGGGTTGGCGGACTCTCCGCTTTGCGCTGTGGGCACGTTTTTCAACAGTCGGTGGGCTTCTTCAATAAGCATGACGTGCTGCAAATTGTCGTGAGGTCCCAGGGATTCACGATATTCATATAAGAAGACCATGATCATTCCCATCAAGAACGACTTTTCGCTGTCTTCAGAAACCATTTTCAGTTCAAGCACAGTCGGTTTTCCGAACAGCGTTTCCATCGGTATGGAGCGGCGCGTATTGAGCATCTGCCCTTTGCCGCCGATAAGCAGCGAACCGATTCTGGCTTTTAGCGCGGCTTGAACGTCAGGACCGATTCTTTCTGAATATCCAAATGACTCGGTAATCGGCTCGATAATTTCGTAGAGATCTTTCATGGTCGGATAGATTTCCGCCGGGCAATCCGGATCACCCAGATTGACACCGGGAGGTAATCTCCGGCATTTGTTTTGGACCAGGTCCCAGCCTCTGACCGAGTAAATCGAGTTGAGGGCTTTTTCCAAAACCTGAGGCATTGGAGAATACATTTCAAAACTGGCGTTGAAAACTGACTTGAGCGCATCCAGGTGCGTCTGCACTTTTACGCCTTTCATGATTTCGAATGGATTGAGACGAAATGGCGATACTGTTTCGTCGCCCAGTGAGAATGCCTGTCCGACCCCCTTAAACGTCTCGGACATCAGCATCATATGCCGGTATTCTGATTTCGCCGGCTCGCAAACCATAAATGGAATTTTGAATTTCCAGAGCTGCCCGAGCAAGTAGAAGCAAGTGTTGGTTTTTCCGCCGCCGGTTACTCCGCAGACGATAGTGTGCTTTTGCATGGCGTCTACGTCAATGTAATAGAGGTTGCCTGTATCGACCCCGCGATCGAGAATATTGCCGATGGCAATGATGCGAACGGGATCTTTGGGCGGAATATTGGCGAGCGAAAACTCGGCGGATCTGCGGATGCGGAAACCCGGCATTTCGCGCTTGGGCAGATGGATGTAAGAGGATAGAAGTCTGGAATTGAGAGGAGTGAGGAAACGATAGCCCAGCAAAGTCTGGAACGATTCGCCAGATCTCTGATTTTTCACGAGACCGAATTGTGCGACATGTTCTCTCAAACCTTTGATTTCATGCGTGCGCAAAGGCGTCGGGCGGCTGGTTTCATCCACATACGTCGCTTGAATCAGTGATTGCAGTCGTGCAAATATTGAGCGCTCGGGAGCAAAGAAGTATGTGCCGACCTGCCAACTTCCGATTGCCGTTCCCAACTGAATGTGTTTCAAATAAGCGTCTTGCAATTCCAGGTAGTACTTGATGCGGCGTTTCTTTTCCGGATCTTCGTTTTCCTGAGCGCGCTGAATTTGATCGACGACGTGAAACTCTTCTTTAGTAACGTAAGCCTTTGGAATTGGGGCGGCTAGAATCATCAGACCGAAGTCTTTGCCTTGCAAACCGCTGGCAAGCCGTTCGATCTGCTCTGATTCCATAGTATCGCCGGCGGTGGACTTCAGAGCGGGAATGCCGGTGATGATACCGGTATGCGTGGCAAGCGGTGCCACCATCGCCTTCATTTGATCGAGGGTGAAAGGATCTTTGTAAATATCAACACCGTTGTAGACGCTGTGCAAAATCGACTTGAGCGTTTGAAACGAGATCGAGGCGCTGTCGCCATCGGCAGCATCTCCTGCTGCAATCGAAGCGCCCATGTAATAATTGACGCCGGTCCTGTCACCGAGCACCAGAAATGCCAGGTAAGCCTTCTGGCTGTGCATGCCTGTCAGCGCATCTTCCATCAAATACATGCGCTTTGGACCCTGGTTGGGATCCTGGTTTTGCTGTGGTTGTTGCTTGGCCTGTTGCTTTTCTCCTTCGATGTCCCAGGAGCGCAGGATGCCGTCGACTCTTACAAAAGTAAGTCCCGGCACAGGCCAGCTGACTATGTCTGAAGCCTGGACCGGATCCAATTCCAGCGCATCGAGGTCGTATCGCCTGAGGTCGGCGATTTTCTCTTCCCATATATTTCTTGGACCCTCATCCATGATGCTTGTCCTGGGTTGCCTTGCTGATTGGTTTATCGGTCAGATTGGACGGGCTTCTGACTGTGATTATACTCATTAAAATTGCCTTTAAACGGCTGAAATAGCCGCGAAGCGGTTTTTTGCTTATACCATTGTGCCCTTTCGAGGGTGCGGCTCTTTTGAGTCAAAAGGTCGAAGCGAAACCTTCCTTTGTTCAGAGCGTTGAGGACTCGGCCCCTTTCTTTCCGGCGGATACGGCTGTGCCTGTATGCATTTGTTCGATCAGTTTTGTCTTCACCTTCGCTTTCGGCGGGTCTGGGAAATCGTGTGTCTTCAGGCTGAATGTGCCGGCGACTGTTCCTACCCTGTAACAGAAGAAGGTGCGTGTTTCCTGTCCCACCACTCTGTCGATATTGAGCTTTTCCTCGTCGGAAATCAGCTCGAACTGAGGCGAGGTGTTGATCTGGTTGAAGAAGTTTCCAATTGTTTGGTGTTTGATTTTTCGTCCGTCAACCCGGAACATTTGCGGACCAATCATGTCTCCATCTTTTTTAGCCAGGGCAAACGCGCAGACCGTGCCGACGTTGATGATAATTTGGTTTCTGAAGTCCTCCGGTAAATGCTGGAGCGTCTTGCAGCAGCCGACAAAGCCAATTTTGAATTTATCGGTTTCTTGAGTGAGCGCTTCAATTGTCTCCTTCTCGATGAAGTTGTTCATTTCATCGAGATAGAGAGCGCAGGGTTTTTGTTTGTCGGATTGGTGGATGGACAGGCTCAAGGCTGCCTGTTTGAGACCTGTAACGAGCAATGAACCGAGCAGATTGGCGTTTTGATCGAGTTGACCTTGAGGGATTCTGACCAGCAAGACTTGCTTGTTGATGATCAACTCTTGCAGTCTCAGGTCTCCGATTGGTTTTGTGAGAATAGGCCTGATGCGTGGATCGCTGAGCATTGGCGTGACGCGGTTGAGAATCGGCTCAACCCAGTTTATCCACTGGTCTGTTCTTGCCAATCGCTTGTACTGACCCCAAGTCTCGATTAAGGTCGTGTATTCGGTGCGTTCTTTCTTTTTCTTTTCGATTCCTTCTAAAAGGATGTCTCTAAAATCGTTGTCCTGCAGAAGTGTAGGCAAGTCGATTAAGGTCTTGTTGTTGGCCATAAGAAGGATGGCCGCATTTCTCAAAATGTTTGCGGTCTGTTGATTCCACTGGCTTTGTGAGCCCGGGGGTTCGGTGTAAATGGCTTTGAAACCGTGAACGATTGCGGAGGCAGCATCGATAAAATTGACGGATTCGAGCGGTTCGAGCGGATTGTAAGACATTGACCCGCCTCGATATGTCGGGTCAATGATGACCACTCTTTTCGCCAGTTCTTTGCCTTTTGGATTGGCCGCCGTCCAGTTGGTGACCAGGTCGATGAGTTCGCCGTCTGAGTCGATAACTATGACTGCTCTATCACCAGACTCGATATCATGGCAAATCATATTTGCCAGAAGACGAGACTTTCCTTTATCCGACCCGCCCATCACGATCATGTGCGGGTTATTGGTTCGAGACTCGGGAGGTATCGCCATTACGCGCGGTACCCATGGTTTCCAGAATCTCCATTCGACACGAGTGCCAAGCGGCACCGAACCTTTTCTGACGGGTCTGGACCATTCAGCCATCATCTTATTGTGCTGAGATTTGTACTGAGAAGGAATGTATTCCTGTTTCTTCATTATGTTCAGCTTTCCGGATGGTCCGAAAATGAACAGCGCTGCCAGTGCTAACAAGACACCTACGCTAATCAATCCGAAAGCAACTTTCAAGAAGAAGCCTGACATGTCACCTTTGTGGGTGGTGTCACTGGGTTGCAGCATGCTCAGCACATTACCGCCGCCTGGAGGTGCCAGTGGCAAGCCGGGCTGAATATTCGGAGGCGGCGGCTGCGTTCCGCCGCTGCTGGCAATCACAGCTCCCGAAACTGTCTGTATCGCTCTCCAATTGCCAGACACCTGGGCAATGGTGGCTCTCCAGAATTTGCCCATCTTGGTCTCATAGGCCAGGCTGCCTTGCATGTAGGGGCGTCCCAGCTCAGTTACGCCGACCTGTCCTTGATATTGAATGCCTTTTCCAAAGGGTTTCCCGTCTCTGAGATACCACTTCTTAAATTGAATTCCGTTGGGCGATACGAGCGTGCCTTGAAGAACCCAGGGGCCGCCTGCATCTTCTCCTCTTGCGAAGATGTTGTTGCCCTGTTGTCCCAGTTGCATTTTGAAGGAGTTGCCGTTTCTCTCCATCGGCGTCTTATAAAAAACATTGTAGATTCCGGAAATATCAAC
>JADZFV010000542.1 GCA_020854255.1 Candidatus Melainabacteria bacterium
CTTACTTCGGGTCGACCATGGGCACGGTGGCATCGGTCAGCTGACCGTCGTCGCCATCGGCTTGCGGCACAGACGCCACATTCGCCCGCTTGGCGGTGGCGAAGTGCGTCTCGGCGCGCTTGATCATTTCCTCGGCGTGGTCGGACATCTCGTCGATGACGACGGGCAGATAGGCGACAGCTGCATCCTGATTGATGCCGAACTGTTTCATCACCGTCTTGGCGATGGCTTGTGCTGCGCCGGCGAGGCTGGAGATCACCTGCTCCAGCTCGTTGCGCCTGGTTGGCAGAGGGTTGGACAGCGTCTGGACGTTGAAGCCCATCGACTGGCAGGCCGTGGAGAGAATGGCCGCCGCCTGTTTGGCCAGCGCCATGCCGACAAGTGCTTCGCCGGCGACGACTTGATTGTTGCTCTGTACGAGCACCATGCCTTCAGTGAAGGGCTCCAGCCGATCGGCCAGTCCCTTCAACCGGAGGAAGCGCGCGTCGAGCTTCTGTTTCAGTGACATAGTGGTCATCCTTTCCGGTAAATTCCGGACAGATATGGTTATGAACTGCTCCGCAGGAATTAGCGAAGCAGCGCCGCGTGGCCGCCCCGCTTCAGCGAGACGAAGCCGACCACGGCGAAGACAACGGCGATCGCAGCCGAGACCCAGAGGCGGATTTCATCGGCGGGCGCCAGACCGGCGAAGGGCGCGATCATGCAGATGAAGGACGCGGTGCCGATGAAGAATGCTGCCGGCGGCGCGTAGATGTGCATGCGGTAGACGCCTTTGAGCGACTGGGGAATCGACTTCATGGTGGCCCACATGCCGGCGGTGGCGAAAGCCAGGACCGGGACAGCGATGAGGATGAGCCACAGGGGGTAGGTGGTGAAGAGCGACATGGTCTTGCTCCTTAGGTTGGGGGCGGACGTTTGCAGGGCGCATTCAATGCGCTCCTATGCGGGCCCCCGGGTTGCGGGAAGGAACGCACGCAGTGCGCTCCCGTGCGAAGATGGGGCAGGCTCGAAGCCTAGCTCACCACCTGCCTCGTTTTTCGATTGAAGCGGATTCCGGTTTTCGGCTCGGGAATTTGATCGGCAGTTGCTGTGCCGGCGGCCAGGCGAATCGCCCAGTACGGAAGCAGGACACCGGTGAAGATGCCCCAGTGAATGCCGCCAGCCATGCGGGCATTAATTTCCAGCAAGAAGCGCGTGCCGTCGTCTGCTTCCAGGAACTGCACGTTGTACAGCCCTGTCAGCCCGAGCAGCTCGGTCAGTTTTGCCGACTGGGCGATCAGGTCCGGACACTCGTCCAGGAGTTCCTCGATGCCGCCTGGAAACTTGACGCGCGTCACAGCTTTGAGGAGCACACCGTCTTCGGCGAGACAGTCGACACTGTACTCGGGTCCGTTGAGATACGGCATGACCATCATTTCGGGCAGCGGGCTTTCACCGAGAAGATAAGCCTCGGCGTCAGCCAATGTGAGCGGTGGAAAGTCGCCGTTGTGCGCATGCGGATACTGGTCGCCGAGCTCCGAGACGATGCGGAAACCGTGACCACCAAGACCCTTGACCGGCTTGAAGCACAGCGTTTGGAAGCGATCCTTGTATCCTTTGAGCGCTGCCACAACCTGCTGCAGATCAGCGGCCAGCGTGTAGGGCGGAATCTCGATGCCGAGACTGCCCGCTTCGCGCACTACGTCGTACAGCTCAGACTTGCTCTTCAGCAAGCTGATTGTCGCCGCGTCTCCAGCAACGATCACTCGACAGCCGAAGGCAGCAAATTGATCGGACGCCGCAGAAAGAGCGATGGTGTAACTGTGCGGGATGAGCACGTCCACCTTCTCTCGTTTGGCAAATCCAAGCGCCCATTCAACATAAGCAGCTGCCTGCCCGGTCGGTTCGACTTCGAACTTGTCGGCGACTTCGGCAACAGCAGCATTGGCATCGCAATGAGTGCAGACGATGCACATCTCCTCGCCAGGCTCGAGGGATTGTCGAATCCCATTGATCAAGTGGACCGTCTGAGACAGTCCGCGGTTAAACCAGACAGTTACCTTTTTCATTTCATATTTTTCCTTTGCCCTACTTGGTAGGAACCGGTCTTCCTCATGGGAGCCGATTCGGCGTCATCGCTATAGGCGTAGCAATGCCGCCTGCCTTGGCGGAAAGAGGGTAGGCTGTCCCTTCAGTGGAACGAGCCAACTCGCTTTATACTGGCGTCGAACAGCAGCGTGCAGTTCGATTCAGGCAGGTCAGCCGATCACTCCGTAGATCTCGGCGCGTTCGACGATCGCCTGCGCCCACTTGTTGTGGGTGGTCGGCTCGCACATGCGCCCGTTCATCTTGAACACGGCGGCGGCGTCCGGCATGAGGATGCGTTTGGCCTCTTCGAGGTCCATGGCACGGACGCGGAAGCCAGCCTCGATGAGCGGAATCTGCTTCGGGTGAATGGCCGTCTTGCCGAAGAGACCCTGCATCAGGTCGAGGCGCACCTCGGCCGCAAGCACTTCGGGGTTCTCGATGCATTCGCAAACGGGCGCGGTCAGACCGAACCCGTAGGGAATGAAGATGCCGGAGAGACTCTTGATCACCTGTCCGACCGGCGTCTCGTAGATGGTGAGAGCCGGGTCGCGACGCACGCCGATGCACTGCAAAAGATCATTGCCGCCGATGCGCAGGCAGAGGATGCGGTCGCGGGCGTTGGGATCCTGCAGGATCATGTCCCTGAGCTTGCCCATCTCCTTCTCGTTGTAGACCTCGCGGGTCTCCAGCGTGGGCATCAGCCTGTAGGGGTCCTTCTCGGTGAGCTGAGCCAGGTAGTAGGCCAGGTTGCCGGCCGTGATCTTGGGCAGCACGAAGCCGTCCACTACGTTGACCAGACCCTTCATGCGCAGGACCTTGCCGAGGATTTCCGGGTTGCGCACGCGGACGAAGCGCATCGGACCGACGCCGGGCTTCAGACCGGCCAGCGCCTTGGCCAGGTTGCTGATCGCGAAGTTGAGCTCGTCGGCGCGGACAGCGTCTTCCAGGCAGTAGATCACCGAGCGCAGCTCGGGATACTTCTCGCCGTTGCCGATGTCGATGATGTTCTGGCGATCCTGGGTGCAGGGCACGTACATGCTGGCGCCCAGATGAATCTGCGAGCGGTTCTGTGTCATTTTGGCGTTTCCTCTGTTGAGTGTAGAGAGATACTCGGCGAGTCGTTGGGATTCGCTCATGGCGTCCCTCCTACTCAGAAACCGACTTGATGATTACGGCAGCCCGGTACGGCATGTCCGGGATGCGCTCGACCACCACCTGCTTTTCTTCCGCCAGGCGGAGCAGGTGCTGGACGTCATGGGCGGTCGGGTCCTGAACCAGGAGGCGGTCGGGGACACGACGCAGCATCGCGCGAGTGGACTCGCCGATGCCCGGCTTGACGTGGTTGCGCTCCGCATCGAAGCGCAGCATCAGGTGCCCGACGAAGCCGTTGGAAATCTGGCTGAGCGTGCGACGCTTGCCGAGACTCCACCTGGCCGGCTTGGCGAAAGCCAGAGCCGTGAGCACGTGCGGTGTCAGTTCGTCGACGTAGAACCTGGAGAGGTCCTCATCGCGCTTGTCGCCGTAGAAAGCGCAGGCATGGAAATCGCCTGGCTGAACGTAGAGGTCGCTTAAAACCGTCCGGCTGACCAGACCAGAGACGGTAGCGTTCAGCACCGCATTCGGTATCAGGTAGTCTTCGGCGGTGGCGGCCACAGTGGCGGAGCCGGCCAGGTCGGCAAGCACCCACAGCGAGGCATCGATGTTGGTGCCGCGGCTCCGGTTGTAAGCCGTCACCGACTGGAGAAGCTCCTGTGTGATCACCCCTTTGCCGGTCCAGCCATCCACGAAAACGATGTCCGTGTCCTTGTGGTTGGCTGAGATGTAGTCGAGAGCTTGCCAGTCGATGCCGCGGTCGCGGATGATAGAAACGCAGTAGTGCTTGGACTGGCGTCCGAGCACGCTCAGGGCTCGATGGATGAGCACGCCGACCGGAGTACCCGCCCGGGCCAGGCTCACTACCACCACTTCACGGCCGGGACGCTGGGCCAGAGTCGCGGACAGGTCAGCGATGTGCTGCGCCATCTTTTGTGCATTCATCTCGAGCGCCCTGTGGAAGAGGCGCAGGTAGTCGGCAGTAGGCGACTTTTCGTCGGAGAGCATCTCCGAGTAATGGGTGCCCGCCTGGATCAGGCGTTCCTTTTCGACGACGTCGGTAACGGCGATGTCGACCACCTTCAGAAGGAAGGTGACGTCGCCTGGCTCGTAGCTACCAGAGAATTTCATCATTTTCTTCCTCTCTAACGGAGCGCACTTGCGCGCGTTGCTGTTCGCGTAATCAGCTCGATGAACGCGCGCGAGTTCTGCGTGCCGTTCGGCATGAAGATGTAGTCGCATTCGGCCATGAAGGGCGCATCGGTGAGACTGTCGCCCATGCCGATGGTGATGGCGCCCTTGGGCACTATGTTGTCGATGAACCAGCGAGCGGCCTTCTCCTTGCCGATGTGCGGCGGATAGACAGCCAGGAAGTTGCCGTTCAGATGCACAGTCCAGTCGGCGGGAACCGCCTTGAGGACGACGGCGTGCAGCACGCCCAGCTCTTCCAGATTGCGCTGGTTGTGCTTGATCGAGAGGAACATGTCGATTCCGTAGTCCTGAAGCACAGTCGCGCGCACGTCGATGCCGGCAGCTTCCGCTTCCGTCGTGACGAGCGTGAGCAGTCCGGACAGAATCGGCTGCGCAGCAGCAGCCGGAGCTTCGACGAAGTTGCGCCACTTTGTGAGCGGCTGTCCGTTGGCACCAAGGACGGTGCCGCCGAACGCGGTGATGGCGTAGCGCCGGAAGGGCAGGCGGAAGCGCCGCATGGCGTCAGTCGAGCGCGCCGTGGTGGGAACCACCTCGCAGCCGGCCTGGAACCAGTCGAGCATCACCTTTTGCTTGGGCGTCAGAAATCCGCAGACCTCGCCCTTGTTGTCCCACGCGACCGGCTTGGCGCCTTCGACCACGGACTTGCGACCGGTGGCAATGAGATTGTCATCGACATCAGCCAGCAGAAAGATCTGCCGCGTCGCTTTCGATTTTTTCATAGCTAAACTCCAGAGTTTCGGCGCCCAGCGCTTCGACGAGTGCCTGATCCACCGAGCCCTGCGGGGTCTCGTGGCAGATGATCACCCGGTCGTAGTCATTACGGCGCGCGTTGTAGATGAAGTTGACGATGCCATCACCGTAGTTGTCCGTATGCTCGATACGGCAACCGATGGCAAGACCGGTCATAATCGGCGAGCGAGTCGTCGACTGATAGAAGACGTTGAA
>JADZFV010000543.1 GCA_020854255.1 Candidatus Melainabacteria bacterium
TAGCTCTTGATGTTGTAATTTATCACTGCATGCGTCATTACAGACAGCAAGGAAATCAGCAGCCGGTCGACATGTGCGTAGCAACTTGTTCTACAAGCTTCCCGGGCTTGGCCTTGCTGGACAGAAACAGCGTCAAATTGCGGACGTTGTAATTGTCCGTAGTGTCCATTATCAGATCGATCTTCTGGTCGCCGTCGAGATCGCCGGCCCACAAGAGAGAGGGAAAAGAGGAATCAGCGACTTGCTCACGCTCATAAATTGTCTGCTTAATGCCACCACTTTCGAGAACAACTTTGTACCCGATGCGCCACTCCGCATTTTTCTTTACGCCCGTGACAGTAAATGTTGATTCTCTGGTGCCAACATTCAGTTTTAGTTTTTCCCCGACATCAAAACGCTCTTTCATATTGACGGTGCTGGTAACAACCTTTCCAGGTTTCAGCGCCGAGACGCCTGCGATCACTACTAGAGGCTCAGCCGTCCCTGCAACAGTCACTTTCCTTCCGGTCTTCTCCTTTGGCGAATTATCGGCGATGGGATCATTAACCAAAGAGACGCTGACTTTCGCTTCTCTCAGTTCAAACTGCCCGCCTTTGGCAGGGAAAAGTCCCAACCAAGTTTTTCCTGTGGTCGAATTGAGTTCACCATTGTGATAGACGGTCACTTCGATGATGTCCGCGGCAATGGCTGATGACGCAACTAGAATACAGAAAAGAAAAGATGCTACAACCTTAAACATCGAACTTCCCTATTTGATCGGCGTCAGTGATTTAACAATTGCAATTGCTTCTGCGTCGGTAACTCCGGTTCCAAAAAAGTGGTAGTAACGAGTGGCATCTTTCGATTGCTTTTGTTTCAACACTATCCACCCTCTGTTGCCGGAAACAATCTTTTAGCATCATTTGCCCGCTGGCGGGTTTTCATCCGCCCAAAAGCTCAAGAAGGGTAAATTAATGCGCACTTCAAGATCGTTTGACAACCGGGGCGTGGCATATGAAAGGAAACCTATATATCCATATATGCCCTTCTCAACCTCCCACTGCAAGGATTAGTAAGCGATGGCTGACAAAGCGAATTCTGGACATTCCAACTCCGGACACTCAGGCTCCAGCTGCACCAGTACCCAGGGCGCCGAAAGGCAAAGGCTAAATGACGCGCGCGAGCATGACACTGCCTGGAAAAAATGGGGACCGTATCTAAGCGAGAGGCAGTGGGGTACCGTCAGAGAAGACTACAGCGAAAACGGCAATGCCTGGAATTACTTTCCGCACGACCATGCGCGGTCCCGCGCTTATCGGTGGGGCGAGGACGGCATCGGCGGCATTAGCGATGAAAAGCAGATTTTGTGCTTCGCACTGGCAATGTGGAACGGCAGAGATCAGATTCTAAAAGAGCGAATTTACGGTTTGACAAACGCTGAAGCAAATCATGGCGAAGATGTGAAAGAGTACTACTTCTACATGGATAGCACGCCGACACACTCGTACATGAAATACCTGTACAAATACACGCAGCATGCTTTCCCCTACGAGCAGTTGATTAAAGGCAACGCAGCACGCGGCAAGCTGGATTTCGAGTACGAGCTGCTCGACACAGGTGTGTTTGACGACAACAGATACTTCGACGTCTTCATCGAGTATGCCAAAGGCTCGCCCGAAGACATGCTTATCAAAATTACCGTGTTCAATCGTGGACCGGAAGAAGCGGAGATTGATTTGCTGCCGACCTTCTGGTTCCGCAATACATGGTCATGGACTGCGGGTGCGGCAAAACCATTGTTGCGCGGACTATCAAAAGATGGGCGTTCTATGGCTGTCGCGCAATACGCTGATCCTTTGATGCCCGAGAGTCTCTCAGAGTACCACATCTATTTCGACAGCGATGTCCCCCTGCTTTTCACCGAAAACGAAACCAATTGTGAAAAACTCTTCGACTCTCCCAACGCGAGTCAGTTTGTCAAAGACGGCATTAACGCCTGTGTAGTCAACGGCGAAAAACATCTGGTTAACCCGGCCAAGACCGGAACAAAAATGTCCGGGCACTACAAAATACGTGTTCCGTCCGGCGGTTCCAAAACCGTTAAGCTGCGTTTTTCCGGCACCGAAAATGGTGCACCAATGAAAGACTTTGATGACGTGATGGCGCTTCGCTTAAGTGAGGCGGATGAATTCTATAATATGATCGCGCCGGAAGCATTGAGAAAAGACAAAGTGCGGATGCCGGTTTTCCGCGCTGCTCTTTCCGGCATGATGTGGAACAAGCAATTCTTCTATTACGACGTCGATCAATGGTTGCGCGAGCACAATTACTTTCCAATGGCCGGGACGGGCGGAAAGCAAATGCGGAATTCGGCATGGTTTCACATGTACAACGAAGACATCATCTCGATGCCGGACAAATGGGAATACCCGTGGTATGCAGCTTGGGACCTGGCATTTCACGTTTTATCCATCAATCTCTTCGATCCCGACTTCGCCAAGTCTCAGTTGGAAATGATGCTGAAAAGCTCTTATCTGCATCCCAATGGCCAAATTCCTGCTTACGAATGGAATTTCAGCGATGTAAATCCGCCGGTCCATGCGTTTGCCACATACTGGGCTTATCTGTTCGACAAATGCCAGCATGAAGGTACGGGCGACCGCGATTTTCTAAAATACGCATTTTCCAAACTTCTAGTCAATTTCACCTGGTGGGTCAATCGCAAAGATCCCAGAGGTCACAATGTATTCGAAGGCGGCTTCCTGGGGCTGGACAACATCGGCGTTTTCGACAGGAGCCACGCACTGCCGACAGGAGGAAATCTCGAGCAGGCAGACGGCACCGCCTGGATGGTTTTCTTCAGTCAGCAAATGCTGAACATCGCGCTTGAATTGGCGCAAGATAATCCGCTATACGAGCGATTTGCTCTGAAGTTCTTCGAGCACACCGTTTGGATCGCGAGTGCTATGGACAGACCCGGTGTTCACAAAGACGAACTATGGGATGAAGACGACGGCTTCTTCTATGATGTATTACGCATGCCGGATGGTCAAGCAATGCGTCTCAAGGTGCGCTCGATGGTCGGCTTGTTGCCGCTTGCATCGGTAGTCATCGCAGAAGAGGCAGTCTGGAAGAAGGTTCCTAACTTCATTCAAAAGGCTCATCATTTCTTGAATCGACAGAAAGAGATTTGCGCAAATTTGCACTTGCCGACTGAAACCGGAGTGGCGGGACGCCGCATGCTTGCAGTGTGCGACGAGTCAAAGCTGCGCAAGATTCTCAAGTGCGTATTTGACGAGAACGAATTTTTGTCTCCATATGGTATACGCAGCCTTTCAAAATATCACCAGGAACATCCGTTTGTCTTCAACTGCGATGGACAGGAATTCAGAGTGGATTATGTCCCGGGGGAGTCGGATTCCGGCATGTTCGGAGGCAATAGCAATTGGCGCGGACCGATCTGGATGCCAGTCAACTTCCTTATGATTCGCGCACTGATTACATATTACTGCTATTACGGCAAAGACTTCAAAATCGAGTATCCAACAGGATCCGGCAATATGCACACCCTATACGAGTGTGCTCAGGACATAATCAATAGAATATGCAGCATTTTCGAACGCGGCGAAAATGGCATCATGCCGGTTTATGGTGGCACAGAGAAATTTCAGGACGATCCGAATTGGCGCGACCTGTATCTTTTCTACGAGTACTTCCAGGGAGACAACGGCGCCGGTCTCGGCGCATCGCACCAGACAGGCTGGACTGGGCTCATCGCCAACCTGATGAATATGCAGGCATTGATGAACGAAGACATGTGGCTGGCACCGAATCCAATGCAACGCCTTGCTCATATAGCCGCTGAAGCCGTGAGATAGCCCATCCGGCAATATGTGAGGCCGACGCCATGCGCCAATACCGTACGCTTACTGACGGCAGAAACATCTGGGAGCGCCGCCATCCTGGCGGCGTCGCAATAGGACTCGCCTCTGTCGCAGCCGGCAAGATGCAGGCGCCCCTATACAAATTTGTGCAACAGATTTGTACTTATATAAAGATCGCAAGAAGAGGGCTGTTCTGCAAATGGACCTAAAACAAAAAGTCAAAACGACCTTAAGAACGCGCGATCCGCTGAAGGTTCTGCAAAAGAATCCGACGCTTTATCAAGTCAATACTCGCGTTTGGCTGACCGAACTCTCGAGAGAACTTGGACGTCCTGCCACCCTTGATGACATTCCGGACAGTGTTTTCGACAAGCTCGCAGAGCAGGGTTTTGCCTGGGTTTACTTCCTTAGCGTGTGGCAAACTGGTGAAGCAGGGCGACGCATCTCGATCGATCATCCCGGCTGGAAAGATGGTTTTCTCATCGACATTCCCGATTTGACCGATGACGACATATGCGGCTCTGGTTTTGCAGTGACCGATTACACTCTGCACAAGAGCTTCGGAAATCCTGATGCTTTGCTGCGCTTGAAAGAACGTCTGAACGAACGCGGACAAAAACTCATGCTTGATTTGGTGCCTAATCACACGGCAATCGATCACCATTGGGTCAAATCGCATCCGGAGTTTTACGTGCAGGGTGATCAAGAAAGCCTCACTCGCGCACCGCAAAATTTTCTCCAAGTCGGCGCGCGGATATTCGCGCACGGGCGCGATCCATACTTCGATGGTTGGCCCGATACACTGCAGTTGAATTATGGCAACCCCGCTTTTAGAAAGGCAATGTTTGCAGAGATTTCAAAAATCGCCAACACATGCGATGGTTTGCGTTGCGACATGGCAATGCTTGTTTTGCCGGATGTTTTCGCCCGCACCTGGTCAATAGATATTGAACCCTTCTGGCCGGAAGCAATTGCAAATGTGCAAAAAGCTCATTCCGGATTTGCCTTCATGGCGGAAGTCTATTGGGAGCGAGAGTGGGATTTACAACAACAAGGGTTCCAATTCACATACGACAAGCGACTGTATGATCGCTTGCGACAGAATGACGCGCGCCCAGTTCGTCAACATTTCTGGGCGGCAACTGACTATCAGCAACGTTCTGCAAGATTTCTAGAGAATCACGACGAGCCACGCGCGGCAGGCATTTTTCCATCCGATCAACACAAAGCAGCAGCTGTCCTTACGTTCTTTTCTCAAGGTTTGAGATTTTTGCATCAAGGGCAGTTCGAAGGTTATCGCAAACGGGTTTCCGTCCATCTGCAACGAAAACCCAGCGAGGAAGTAGACCTCGACATCCAAAAATTCTACAACGAACTGGTTGATTGCCTGAAATTACCAGTGGTGCACAACGGAGAGTGGAAACTTCTGGAATGTGCGCGAGCATGGGAAGACAATTGGACCGCAGACAGCTTCATTGCATTCTCATGGACCAATGAAAACGAGAAGCCTGTGTATGTAATCGTCAATTATTCATCTCACCAATCTCAGTGCTATGTGAAGGTTTCACCTCAAGGAATAGCCGCGGCGGACGGAAAGGGATTGCAAGACTTTGACATGCGCATGTCGAATGGACCCGATCTTAAGTTCATCGAGCTGACTGAAAACTGGTTACTCGTCGACTTTCCAGCCTGGGGCTATGCCGTATTAGCGTGATATCGGCACAGTTCGCTCCATCAAGAATTGAATCGCCTGCCGCGCTGCCTAGCGATTCTCGAAAAACTTCTCCCAAATCAGTATGAATGGCATGATGATGAGCATGGGCAGAAATGGCACCATGCCAACCGCAAATCCAACTAAAAAACCATGGATAATGTCCCCATTAAAAGCACCATATACGATGCCGACTATGGGTCCTAGCAGCGCACAAACTGCTACCAGATCATCATACTTAAGACCCGGAACTTCGTAATCGGTGGCTCCTGAAATAGAGGAGTCGATGTTGGATAAATCCGAATGCTCTTCCCGGGCAACTGGCGAGCTTGTCGACACGTACCAGTCAAGCCCAGATCCACTCGAATGAATGGAACAGGTAAAGTTTTTGGCTCGAAGCAGTCCGGTCACAGCTCGTTGCGTTTCTGCTTCGAGAAAAGGAGTGTAGATCGCCTTATCGCATATACCTTTCTTCTTCTGGAATTCAAGCATAGCAAGTAAAAAGTCAGACACCTCTTCACTTGTCTTGCCAGCAAGCCGAGGAACACGATCAGGTTGGGGGAAAGCGCTTGTCACTGGAAAACACCGTGCGATACAAGCTGAACCGATTTTCAGTCTATCACAAGCTCTGACCACGTATTAAGGATTGATTGAGAAGCGAGAAATCAGACGACTTCAGTACTAAGATGGTTGCCAAGAGGAGATTATTATGCCAAGCAACCCACTGAGAGTTATTTTTCTAAAACTGTCCACAATGCCGCCGGCGCTGATGCTCTTAATCATCATTGGATTGGCTGTAGCAGTGACAATGATGGTCACCGGCAAGGTTTCGAAAGAGGAACAAAGGCTGACAGCAGGCAAGCCTCAGGCATCGAGCGCTTTTGTTGTGATGTCGGATGAAGCAATACCGGCCCGCACCGAGATTAGTAGAACCATGATTGTTCAAAGGCGCGCGGCGGAAACCGAGATCTGGCAAGACGCAATCACTTCAAAGTCGAACGCCATAGGCCGCGTGACCGACAAGTTGATACCCGCACACACCCAAATTCGTGAATCAGATCTGCGTTAAGCATCTATACCGGTCTAAGGAACAAGACGCAACCGATCAGCTACTGCAGAACATTCAACCTTAGAACCGCTAAGTGCTAGAATCGTCTGTAGCTGTAGGCAAAGCCCAGACCCGGTGTTAACCCAGTTTTCACATCAGAGCGTCCATAATCAAGGCATGAACAAGAATCAGCAACTCATCATTCTCATCGGGCTTTTAGTTACTTTAGCGATGGGAATCTACCCGCCTTGGGTGCATGTGGATGAAGACAAGGTCACGCATGCAATGGGTTATGCCCCAATCTGGAAGCCCCCGACAATACGAAAGCGCGATTCAGCCGAAATCCTTGGCTTTAAATTGGAGCTGGATGTTCGCTCGCAAACCGCAAACACCTTAGATATCGCCCGACTGCTTACGCAATTTGTTGTTCTCTCAGTGATTGTTGGCGGAGCTCTTGTTCTGACGAAAAAAGCTTGAGCTTCCGCACACACTGAGGACTAACAATGAAACGCTATCTTATTCGCCTGGTGCTTGTCGCCAGCGCCTTTTACTTTATTTTCCCAATGATCCCCGGCGTGCAATTCCATGGATCGTTTCTCCATGCTCTAGGCGTAGGAATGCTGTTTGCCTTCTTCGGCTGGATTATTGAATCGATAGCAATCGCAATCAGCACCATCCTCACGATTGGCACACTCGGAGTGGCTTTAATTTTCCTCGTTCCAATGTGGATCCTTGGCTTTTGGCTGTTGCCGGCCGTTGGTCTTCGTTATGTTGCCGACTTCATGCCTGAATCTCTCTCTTTCACGGGATGGTGGCCGTCCATCTGGGCAGGTCTGGTCATGCTCGTAATCGGCATAGCTACGAGTGGCGATGATAGCAAACGTGTAATCAGAACCAGGGAAGAAGTAGTCGCTTGAAGCGAATGATGCGGAGTTTAATCAGTAGCTAAACTTCTTTGCGCCAAGGTAATAACCATCATCTTTGCACTGAAGAATCTTTTGATCGGGCACAATCGAAGTGACAATATTCGATTGATGCATCCGCAATGCCGAAATAGCTCCTATCATGCACGCAACAAAAGAAAGAACAAAATAGAGCTTGTGCCTTTGTGAATAAGACTTGCCCAAGAAAAAAGCGAATGCGAAAGAAATAGGAACGATCGCGACGCCTATCCAAAGGTTGACCAACCCCGGCAAAGTAAGCTCCGTTGGCGATATGCCTGGAACCAACACAGCTTCAGTAAATTTGGTTGGAGAATAATGCACGGTGTGTTGAGAGCCTTTCGGATAGAGGTTTGTTACCCACTGAGCCTCTTCTTTCTTGTCAGCAGCGTATACCATAGTCGTGCCATATGAAACCTGGGTGCTTTCATAAGGCTTACCCGCGACGGTATAACGGTATGAAATCGTCGGAGTATAGGTTGGACGATCTTTGCTGCCTTTGCCTACTTCAATGGTGCTTTCAGTGATGAGACCCTTCGTGGTTGGCCAATCGACGCTCGCGGCCATCGCTTTCACGTCAGCTGTGTCAGTTCCAATTTGGTTATAGCCAGTCCATATCATATAGCCGGCTAAGCCGAGTGAAAAACAAACTACAATAATCACAAATTTCGACATAACTCACCCATCGGTGTCGTCACTTCTTCGGTATTGGGAGCTCTTCCAATTCTGCACCATTGGCACCCTGGATCATGTGGAAAGCGGCAATACGCGTCTTATCCATATCTTGAGCAATTTCAAACATGTGGACAGCTTCCCTGGCTAACCCCGCATTGTTGTTCTTCTCGCCAATTCCATCGTAGATTTTGGTGAGATGTTCATTCAACTTCGCTACATCTTTCTCATGCTCCTCGTACAATGCTTCGAATTTTTTTCTGTTTCCTCTGGGAACCAATATCTTAGCTGCGCCCCCCCCGAACGTCACCCACGTCTGCACCAAGCAAACGAATGATCGGCTCCATTGCGCCCACATAGAAAACCAGCCACTCAGGCCGAGTGGGCAAGTACGACGAATCAGGTTTCACGTCTATCATAGAAATCTTGTCTACACTGACCAAGTCCGGCCTTGCGGACTTCGGTACTTCCTTGCGCGTCACTTCTAGAAAAATATTGATGGACTGCTGTTTGATTTGCATGATGGTAAGACCAATATCTCTCAAGTCACCAAGCGTAATGGCGTTCCCTGGGGACGTGTATTGAATTGATGTCGGTGCAGGCTGTGAGAGCTTTGGAGGCTCGCTTCGATTGGCGTTTGTCTCGGTGACCTTGGCCCCAGTACCTTTAATCTCAGCTGCAGCGCACCGCAAATGGTGCATCGAAATAGGAACGGTGGAAATTAGGATGGAGGCGAGCAAGATCGCTCTGAATCTCGCTCCTCTCTGGCTGCATCTGCCTTTCACAATTCTAGGTAACATTTGCCTCCCCTGCTCACATTTCAAAAAGACTATCTTGAAGCCCCTGGTTAGCTTGAAAGCTATCAAAGACGGTCATTGAAAACAGTTCGCCATCTCTATAAAGATGCCATTCAACGGGCGTGCTGGTGCCGGGATTGACAAAGACGCGTTCTATGACAATGCCTCCACCATCCTTGACCTCAATCGCTTTTGCCAGCCCGCTCCAGTGCTTCCCTGCCACAGATTCGGTTGCGATTTTTACCTGGTTGCCTTTCTTTGGCTGAATCAGCAAATCGTTAATCAAGGAGGTAAAGTCGGAATGGATTACATTTCTTCCGGACGGCAACTGCAGCATTCGAGAATCAGGATCAAGGTTCATCGCGACAAATTTCAGCATGCCGCCGCCGCATGCCTTTATGTGTCCATCCTCTTTGCGAACAACGACGGCACCATTATTGACGCCGTTTGATTTAACTTCGATGCGGATTTGTTGCTCTTTTTTGAAGTAGAACTTGGCAGAGCCAATCTTCAATTTGTCATCTTTGGCACATTTCTGATTTGTCTCGAAAACATAATCATTCACATTCGCTATTCGCGCGTGCATCGTCTCTAGAAATGGTTCTGCCTTCTGCCAGGTTTTTCCACTCAAAAGCTGCTTGGTGTACTCTTCCTCTTCTTGAAGTTCCGGAAAATTCTTTGCTTGTGCGGCACAAAAACATTGAAAGAAAACGACAAGCACTGCAATGCAGATGCCAATCATTTTCCTTTCGGCTGAACTAATAGTTTGCCAGAGAATCATGGACATATTATATGCGCCGAGTCGCTGTGCGTATATAGCCACCAGGAGGAAGACATCAAGAGGAACCTAGACTAGCCAGGATGTCCCGCGCCAAACATGGTCGAGTCAGCTATATGACACGCAAAGACAGACATTTTTTACATCACGGTCATTATGTTCGCATTGATGATTTCATCACCCTGCAATTGATTCGCCGATATCCAACTATGATTTTTCAGAGCTACACGTGGACATTCTTTCCGTTTAAACCATACCGTCGTATTCGTCGCACAGGTCTGCATCCAACTCCAGCGGCTCCTGAAAACGCGCCCAGTAGATTTGCGATGCAACACCTCCGACGTGTGTTGCGTGGATTTCCTCGCGATATTTCGCAATCATCTCGGGATTATTCCAAACGTCAAAATAGAAAGCTTTGCCTTGGGACACAACCCAATCGGCGATGTCTTCCATGGTGTCTTCGGAAACGCCCTCACCCTCTTCCTCATCACCAACCGCCGCAAACTCAATGAAAGGCGCGTCTTGCAATTGGCAAGAAAGCCACTGAAACTCGGTATAGAAGTGTCGGAGGTCTTCACTGCTCTGCTCCAGCAAAATGGCAGCCAGCGCTTTCGCGTCGCTTTTTGCATCAGCAATGATTTGCCAAAACTCATCGGTGACAATGTCTGCTGGAGAACTCATGACTCATTTCCTGAAGTTGTAGTAAGAACTTGGACTCTGATGTTAGCATGAACTTGTTGTTCAGCATTACATCGGGTAAACTACGCCCTTTCGTCCTAAAGGGAATGCTAAATGATGACTTTTAGAAAAACTTTCAGCTCATTGGCTTTCACTCTGGTTTTCGCCGCCAACGCTGTGCCTACGCAGGCATCGGACGCTAGTATCAGTGGCTGGCAGACCTTTGGCGAAGCATCCGGCCCCATGACTATCCAGTGTCCTCCAGGCTGGAAAGCGACCACAGATCCGAAAACCGGGCGCATTGATGTAGTAAATGACAGCGGCGCCGCGCTATCGATTCTGTCCTTTTTCGTCGCCAATCAAACTGTCGAGTCGATTCAGCCAAAGCAATTCTTTCAGCTGTTTGTCAAAATGTTTGCGCCAAACGAAACTTGGACTGAGCCACAGCCAATAGGGACAAACGCCTTCCGGGCTACCTATACAAACAGCTCCGGCAGCGGCTCCGCAGCGCTTGTATTGCAACCGAGCGCAAAAGGTATTTCCGGTCAAGTCTGTGTGGCAAAAGTAGCAAAAGGTGCGCAGAATGTTGGCGCCGACACATTCGCCACAATCATGAGCAGCATAAAGTACAATGCACCGCAATCTGGCTCTAAAGAACTAGATCAATCGGTGGCGCAAGGCAATGAGAGTGCCTCTGCTGCCTTCACGAAGTTCACGGATCCTTCTGAAAACTCGTTTACGGTGGACGTTCCTGCAGGCTGGAAGGTTGACGGCGGTCTGACGCGTTACGGTGCACTTGATGTTCGCCCCTGGGTAAGGGCTGTTTCCCCGGACGGCCTTGTCACAGCCTTCATAGGCGATGGCAAAATCTCGCCGTGCACAATGCCGACAGGCACCTTGAGTGCCCTGGGCTTCCGAGTCGGCTCCAATTACAACGGCAGCCTTATTCAGCCCTACATGCCGGCGCGTCAATTCGCCGAATCTTACGCGAAAATGAATCTGAAGCCATTTCTGTCAAACATCCAGGTGGTCGAAGAGCACGATCATCCGGATGTAGCGGCTGCAGTCAACGGCACCGTCGGCGCCACCAGATCGGAAGCAGCATCTATCAAGCTTACCGGCATGTATGGCGATATTCCAGCTGTTGCATATTATCTCGCCGTTACGAAAGCGACAGTGGCTTCCGGAACCGGAATGTGGTGGGTGACAAAAGTGGCAGGCTCAGTTGGTCCAGCGGCGCGCGACGGAGAATGTCTTGGAGTGATTCTGCACATGCTCCAGAGCTTCGAGGTCAATCCGGCATGGGCATCAAACTCATTGCGCAACACAACTGCAGTATCACAACACTACAGGCAAGTCAGCCAGCAAGTATCTCAATCGATCTCAAATCGATACTGGAGTCAGCAGGCTCACAACGACCGCATGAATCAGTCGTATTGGAACCGCCAGGCATCACAAGATCGCGCCGCCAACAATTTTTCCAATTACATTCGTGGTGTGGAAAACGTTCAAGATCCAAGCACAGGAGCAAAGTATCAAGTGCAGTATGGTCCGCAATACCATTACATTGATTCTGGCAGCAATTACATTACCGGCGGAGATCACGGAGCCCCCGGTCCGGAATGGCGTCAGCTGATTTCGGTTCCATAGTCTGATCGTAAGAGTCATTACACCAGGACGTTGCTCTCCACTGATACTATATAAAAATAGCATTTCCAGATCAGTGAGACGCTTATGACCTCATCGGACCCAGCTGATAATCAGAAAAAAGAGGCTTCTCCTGCATTAGATCAGGCTGCGACTACACCTGAATTGGTTGAAAAAACACTGGATTCCGCCGGCGGAGATTCGGGTGCTTTCATGGCTGGCTCGAAAGGTGCAATGATCATTGTCTCGCCGAATGCGCCGGAACATCTGGTCGGCACGATATTCGACGGCAAGTATGAAATTCTTTGCCTGCTCGGTCAGGGCGGCATGAGTGCTGTTTTCAAAGCTAAGAATTTGGTCTTGCACCGTATCGTTGCAATTAAGATCCTGGTGGGCAATCGCAATCTCGACGAACAGTCGCTCATGCGCTTTCAACAAGAGGCACGCGCAGCCAGTCAACTCGATCATCCAAATATAGTCAAAGTTCACGATTTTTCTGTGGCGATTGATCACGCTCCATATATGGTTATGGATCATGTTGAAGGTAAATCGATCGCTGAAATCATCGCCGCTGAAGGACAGATGGATGCATATCGCGCCATCGATCTAATACTTCAAGCTTGCAGCGCCCTCGAACATGCACATGACCAGGGCGTCGTGCACCGAGATTTGAAACCGAGCAACATCATGGTGGCACAGCTCAAAGACGGCCGCGAGATTGCAAAAATCGTAGACTTTGGTGTCGCGAAATTACTTGAAGAAGAGCAAGCGGCGACACCACAATTGACGAGAACAGGAGAAGTGTTCGGCAGTCCTCTCTACATGAGCCCGGAGCAATGCCTCGGCAAGAAGGTTGACGCGCGCTGCGATATCTATTCTCTCGCCTGTGTTTTGTTTGAGGAGTTGACCGGCGCTCCGCCATTTCGCGCGGAAAATGTTCTTGCCACCATGCATATGCATATCAACGATGCACCACCCGAGCTAACCAAAATACGCTCAGATTTGCACAACGGTGCGCGATTGTCGTCTATTCTTCTCACAGCGCTCTCCAAAAACCCGGAGCAGCGTTTTAACAGCATGAAAGCATTCGCTGCCGCGCTCAAGGAAGCCGCCCTCAGGCCGCAAGCCGGTATATTTAGACGACTGGCAACACATATGAATATTTTCCGTAAAACACAAGAATCAAACCGCCATTTGCCTATTCTCATTGTCACGA
>JADZFV010000544.1 GCA_020854255.1 Candidatus Melainabacteria bacterium
GCTGAAGCTCACAGCCGAAGAGCGTACCTGGTGCGAGGCGAACCTGAAGTGGTTCAACCGCGGCTACTGGGACTACCTGGCCAACTACCGCTTCGACCCGCGCGAGGTGAAGGTGTGGCTGAAGGACGGCAAGATCAACCTCGAGATCGAGGGTCTGTGGTGCCGCACCATCCTCTGGGAGGTGAAGCTGCTGGCTCTGATCAGCGAGACCTACTACGAGTACATCGACACCAACTGGTCCAATGACGGCCAGGACGAAAAGATGCTCGCCAAATCCATCCGCCTGATGGACGAAAACGTGCTCTGGGGCGACTTCGGCACCCGCCGCCGTCGCAACTTCGCTGCTCAGGAGCGCGTGGTGCGCATCTGCAAGGGCAACTCGAACTTCACAGGTACGAGCAATGTGTACCTGGCGATGAAGCACGGCGTCAAGGCGCTCGGCACCATGGCCCACGAGTGGATCATGGGGCATGCGGCGCTCTTCTCGCTGGAGCACGCCAACAAGTTCGCCCTGGAAGCCTGGCAGAGTGTCTACCAGGGTGAGCTCGGCACGGCACTGCCGGATACCTACGGCACCGACGCCTTCCTGCGCGACTTCGGCAGCACCCTGGCGCGCCTCTTCGACTCGGTCCGCCACGACTCCGGTCCGTGGAAAGCCTGGGCCGAGAAGATGATCGCCCACTACAAGAGCCTGGGCATCAACTGGACCAGCAAGCCGCTCGGCTTCACCGACGGCAACGACGTCGCCACCGCGATCACCATCAATCGCTGGGTCAAGGAGCAGGGCGGCCAGTGCTGGTTCGGCATCGGCACGTCGATGAGCAACGACTTCGGTCCGGAAAGCCCGGCCGTGTCGATCGTCATCAAGCTGGTGGAAGTCACGCACCCGAACGGCAAGGTCGTGAAGGTCGTGAAGCTGTCGGATACGCCTGAGAAGGCCAGCGGTGATGCGGATGCTATCCGTGTTGCCAAATGGACCCACTTCGGCATTGCGCTGGATGCGCCGGCTGCGGCGTAACTGCCTCTGTCACCAGGTCCCGGCCCCTGTCAAAGGATGCAGCAATGCGTTGGGCGGCAGGGGCCAATCTGTTCGTGAACGAATGGCACTGGCGAAAGCCCGTGCTGTTCAAACTAAAGGACAACCACGTATGAGCAAAATTCTCTTAGTGACGACAGGCGGCGCCAGCGAAGTGGCGGCTCGCCTGCTGGCAAAATCCGGTATCGCGCAGAGTGAGGTCTACACCGAACCCTTCCCCGACGGTGAAATCTACCACCGCCTGGTCACACCCGTGGGCAACAGCGAGGCAGTCGTGGTGGGCGTCGGCGGATTCGAAAACCCGGATGCGCTGATGGAGATGTACGACGTCGCCAACCTAATGTCGGACGAAGGCGCGCTCGGGTTGACACTCGTCATTCCGGAAGACCGCGGCAAGGGCAAACAGGCGCGTTTTTTGAAGCGCGTCCAGAGCCGCATGCTGTCATCCATTCCGGTGACTCCGCTCGGCAATCGCGTCGTCGAAGTCAACCCGTCCTGCCCGTCCATGCCGTTCTATAAGGCGACGACGCGCAAACGCGTCGCCGCCATCGCCGGTGGCTCCGCCGCCATCGACCTGTTCGGTGCTCGCGGCAACGCGGTGGTGTTTTCCACCAGGAGCTACGGGTACATGCAGAACCAGTTCCACGCACTGGCCGAGTTCGACCGCGGCACCGCGCTGCGCGACGACAAGGGCATCGTCAAGGAACTGCAAGTACCGAGTGGATCGGTGGAAGGTCGTGATGTCGTCATCGTAGGCGGCACCATCGACCATGCCGAGACCTTCGACCTGTACGTCATGGGCAACGCCGCCTACGAAGCCGGTGCCCTCAGCCTGACTCTCGTCATCCCGTACTTCGGGTATTCAACGATGGAGCGCGGCAAGCCAGGTGCGCGTGAAGCGGTGAAAGCCGCCTACCGGGCTCGTCTCATCTCTTCCATTCCGCGCTGCCCGATGGGCAACCGGGTGGTGATGTGCGACTTGCACTCGGAAGGCGTGCCGTACTACTTCGGCGCAGACGTGCGCACCACGCACCTGTACTGCATCAAGAACATCATCATGGAGATGGTCAAGGATGTTCTGGGCGGGCGTATCTGCACCACCGACGCCGGTCGCGGCAAGTGGGCGGAATCGCTCGTGAAGGACATCAACAAGATCCTCATGGCGAAGGGCATCCAGCCGGAACAACTCTGGCAGGCGGCCTTTGCGCTCAAGGACCGCAAGAGCGGCTCGGAGACCGAGCTTCTCGGCGTGCTTGGTGATGTGGCGGGTCTGGACATCGACCTGTTCGACGACATGATCCGTCGCGGCTCGACCGCCATCGACGCCGCCAAGGGCTACCGCAACGGAACGGGCGGCAAGCCCGACTCCGCCTGCAAGAAGATCCGCTTCGTGGCCAGCCACGGCGTGCTTCCCGGCAACGCTCTGGAGCGCCTCCGCACTGCAGTCGACACCAAGGGTGAGCTGCTCTTCTCGGAGGTGATCGTCACCGACAGCCATCCCAATGCGGTGAAGCTGGCCGGTGATTTCCTCAAGGTGAAACCGATCGCTCACATGCTGGTGGCACACGTCATCCAGTCTCTGGCCATCGGCAACTAAAGTCTCACAGCGCCTGGCGCGGAGACATGTAGAGGCGCGTTCTCACTCAGTGAGCGCGCCTTTTACTAAACCGCGCCTCAAAAGGCGCAAGGAACGAAGACCGCGTGAGCGGTCGGAGCGTCCTCAGATGCGCAGGGGCACTGCGCATCGCTAAATAGGAGATGAAACAATGACAAGTCTGACTCAAAAATCTGAAAACGGACGCCGCCGAAAGGGCGCCGCGCCCCTGACTCCGACGCCGATGACTTCGCTGTTGCCGAATGCTGGCTCCACCGGCGGTGACATGCTCTCGTACCTGCTGGAAGGAAACGACCGGCCGGGCTTCGACCGCATCATGAGCATCATCGATCACGCTGTGGCTCCCAAGCCGCACGCCAGTCACGGTTTCTTCCGCGTCGCCGCCGGCTCCCCCGAAATCGAAGTGGGCAACTGCGCCTTCAACGCCAAGGGCATCGTCGGCATGATGAGAAAAGCGAGCAAGAAGCGGGTGCAATTCCTGCTTCTGCCCGAACTGATCGTCACGGGCTACACCTGCGCCGACCTCTTCTTTCAGGAACCGCTGCGCCGCTCGGCGTTGAATGCCCTGGAAGTAATCCGCCTGGCCACCAAGACCGTCTACAAAGGGCTCGTCGCTGTCGGTTGCCCGATCGAGCTGGACGGCAACATCTACAACTGCGCTGTCGTCATGCAGAATGGCGAATACCTGGGCGTGGTGCCGAAGAGCTTTCTGCCCACCTACGGCGAGTTCGATGAATATCGCTGGTTCAAGGTGGCGCGGACGTTCAAGAAGACCACCATCTCGCTCAACGGGCGCACAGTGCGCATGGGCGTCGACCTGCTCTTCCAGGCAGTCGACTTCCCCGGACTGATCGTCGGTCTGGAGATCTGCGAAGACGGCTGGGGGCTCATCCCTCCGCACCGTCTGCAGGCTCTTGCCGGTGCGGTCGTCCTCGGCAACCTGTCCACTTCCAACGAGCTGGCCGGCAAGGACGACTACCGGCGCGACCATCTGGTCAAGCCGCATTCGAGCCAGGCCATGTGCTGCTACGCCTACGCATCGTCCGGTGAGGGTGAATCCACCACCGACATGGTGCCGGGCGGTCACTGCCTGATCGGCGAAAACGGTGGGCTGCTCGCCGAAGTCGAGCCGTTCGCCCAGATCGAACCCTTCTGCTACGCGGACATCGATGTGGATCATTTGCTCTTCGAACGCATCCGCAACAGCACCTTCCGCGAACAGCAGGAGCACTTCAAGGCGCTCATCGACTTCGAGCGCATCGGGTTCGTATCGGGTGCCGTCAAGGCACCCGTAGATCTGGCGCGTTTCGTCGACGCCAATCCGTTCGTGCCCCAAGACCCGGCAACGCGCGACAAGCGTTGCAACCTGATCGGCGAGATCCAGGTGCGCGGGTTGAAGAAGCGCTTCAAGACGCTGGCCAAGCGTTACGGCGGCGTCGAGAAGATGGCCGAGTACCTGGTGGCGAACAAGAAGCCGCTCTGCGTGCTCGGCGTCTCCGGCGGTCTGGATTCCACGCACGCTCTCAACATCGTGCTCAGGGTTCTGGATGAGCTGAAAGTGCCGCGCAGTCTCTTGCACTGCTACACCATGCCCGGCTTCGGGACGACCAAGCGCACGTACGACAACGCCGTGCTGCTCATGGATCTCAACGGAGTCACCAAGATCGAAGTGGACATCAGGGCTCGCTGCCTGGTGGCCTGGTTGGAGGAAGGCTACAAGCCTTTCGGCATCGACCTGACCGCTCTGCGCACTGCCTGCCAGGGTCTCGTCAAGACGAAGCTGGACGCGGGCGAGGACGCCGACCTGGTGGCAGTCATGCTCGAGGAATTCGGCAAGCTGCTCATGGAGCTGCCTTCCGGGTCGAAAGATCTGGGCTTCGAGAACAAGCAGGCGCGCGCCCGCACCGACATCCTCATGAACGCCGGCTTCGTCATCGGCACCGGTGACCTGTCGGAATTGGCTGTGGGCTGGTGCACGTACAACGGCGACCACATGGCCATGTACGGCGTCAACGGCGGCGTGCCCAAGACCCTGGTGCACTTCCTGGTGCGCTGGGCGGCGGGTACCTGGTTCAAGGGCGGTCAACTGGAGAAGGTGCTCGTAGACGTCGCTGAGACGGAGGTGTCGCCCGAGCTTCTGCCGCCCGGCAAGGATGGCAAGATCGCGCAGAAGACCAACTCGACAATCGGTCCTGCGGATCTGCGGGACTTCTTCTTCTACCACCAGCGCCGCTGGGGCTCGGCTCCGGAGAAGATCGTGTACTTGGCCACGCATGCGAAATTCCACACTCCCTACACGGAGAAGGAGATTCGTCACTGGCTGAAGATCTACATCACGCGCTTCTTCGATCAGCGCTTCAAGCACTCCTGCCTGCCCGATTCTCCCAAGGTCGGCAGCGTCAGCCTCTCGCCTCGCTACGACTACCACATGCCGTCTGACGCGGCTGCGGAGATGTGGCTGGCCTGGGCAACCGCTCAGGACTAGGCGGTTGGTGCGTAGGGGCGATGCCATGCATCGCCCGGGCTGGGCTTCTCCCGGCTCATACAAACCCGGGGGCGGTGGATTTGCGTCTCAAAAACGCTGCCACCGCCCCCGGTATCACTCGCGAAGAAGACAGTCAGATTAACAATCTGCCTGTCAGTCTCCAGACAACGAGGGATGACCCCTCAAGGAGAAAACAACTATGTTCAGCACTGGTTTTTGGATCGCGCTTGTCGCGATCGCCGCAATCGTCGCGCTTGTCGCTCTCATGGCAGCGACAGCCAAGCCGATCGTGCGGGTTTTGCGTGTGCTCATCCGCGTCGACGTCCAGAACGACTTCTGCGACGGCGGCAATCTGGCCGTTTCCGGCGGTGGGCTGATCGTTGGAATCATCAACAAGCTGTCGCGTCTGGGCAAGCGTCTGGGCTTCTACGACCTGGTCGTGGACACCCAGGACAGCCACCCGCGCGATCACGGCTCGTTCTTCGACCAGCACCCCGGTCTGGCCGCGTTCACCCTCCACGTTCTGAATGGGCTGCAGCAGATGCTGTGGACCGTGCACTGCGTGGTCAACACCAGGGGTTGGCAGTTCCATGGCGACCTGGACCGCTCGGCAGAGATCGTCGACAAGACGGTGCCCAAGGGTCAGGACAAGCGCGTCGACAGCTACTCCGGCTTCTACGACAACGGTCGTGATGCCGCCGAGGCGCTCAAGGCGCAGTATCCGTTCCTGGGCAAGTCGACCGGGCTGGCCGAGTACATCATCGCCGAAGCCGAGAAGCGCAATGCAGACGAGATTCTGATCGACGTCGTCGGTCTGGCTTTCGACTATTGCGTTGCCTACACGGCCAAGGACGCGCGCACCATCGTCTACCGCGGCAAGCAAATCCGCGTGCGCGTGATTCTCGACGCCACCAAGGCGATCGCCAACAAGCCTCACGAGATCGAGGCCAAGGTGAAGGAACTGGAAGCGCTCGGTATCGAGGTGGTCATGTCCGACGACGTGGTCAACGAGATCCACGCCTCAGCCTTCATCCCATACCCGCCCATGATGCACTAACGCCGGTCTTCACCGGCGTGACAAAACCCCGGCGCAGGCTTCTTTCAAGGCAACTTGGAGGGGGCCCGCGGCCGGGTGTTTGTGCATGTAACTTCAACAGTTGAAAAAGAATTCGCCTGCTCTCCTCAGTGCATGAGGTACCGCTACAGCGGGAACTTCTATAGAGGCAGGCGGATTATCTATCCATAACCGAAAGGATCACATCATCATGAGTGGTACACCCACAAAGAAGCTCAAAAGGTCTGAAGTTCCGTTCGAAATGACCTGGGACCTGACCACGATCTTCGCGACCGAGGAAGCCTGGGAAGCTGCTTTCAAGCAGGTTCAGGACTCGATCGGTAATTTCGCGGCTTACAAAGGGCGGCTCGGCCGTTCCGGCCGCATCCTTCTGGAAGCCCTGACGCTCAGCGATCAGGTCGGCGCCAGCATGGGCCGCATTTACCTCTATGCGCACCTGTCCTCCGACGTCGACACGACGGTCAGCCATCTGGCCGGTCTCAAGCAGCGCGCCCTCAAGCTCTACTCGCAGGTCGGCACAGCCACCTCGTGGATGACCCCGGAGCTTCTTAGCATCAAGCCGGAGCGCCTGGAGAAGTTCATCGAAAAGCACGAAGGTCTGGCGGTCTACCGTCAGATGTTCAAGGTGCTGCAGCGCAAGGCCGCTCACGTGCGTTCGCAGGAAGTGGAAGAGCTTTTGTCGTCGGCGTCTCTGGCGCTCGGCTCGGCAAGCACCATCCACGACCAGCTCGACGACGCGGACATGAAGCTGCCCAACGTGAAGATGCCGGACGGCTCCGACGTGGAGCTCACGCACGGCAATTTCGCCGACGTCTTCCTGCGCTCGCAGGACGTCAACGTGCGCCGTGACGGCTTCGAGGCCATGATGGGAGCGTACCGCGCTCTTCGTCACACCTACACTGCCTGCTACGCAGGCTCGGTGGCCGGTGACATCTTCACCGCCAAGGCTCGCGGCTACAAGGGCGTGCGCAACATGGCGCTCACGTCCATCAACGTGCCCGAGTCGGTCTACGACAACCTGCTCGCCACCATCGAGACCAATCTGCCTGTGCTGCACCGCTACCTGGCGCTTCGCAAGAAGCTGATGGGCGTGGACGAGCTGCACATGTACGACCTCTATGCGCCTCTGGTCAAGGGTGCCGACCGCACCATGACCTACGAGGAAGGCAAGGCTCTGGTACTGTCGGCGGTGTCGGTCCTCGGTCCGGATTACGTCAAGGTTCTGGGCGACGGCTACAACTCTCGCTGGATCGACGTCCTCGAGAACGATGGCAAGGCCTCGGGCGCCTACCAGTACAGCATGTTCGGCACCAACCCGTTCATGTTGCTCAACTGGATCGACGCCATCGAAAGCGCCTTCACGCTCGGTCACGAATCCGGGCACGCCATGCACTCCTACTACTCGAAGAGCCGGCAGCCTTACCCGTATGCCGGTTACACCATCTTTGTGGCGGAAGTCGCATCGACGGTGAACGAGCAGCTCATGGCCCATCACCTGCTCAAGACCGTGACGGATCCCGAACTCAGGTTGCACATCATCAACCGTCAGCTGGAAGCGATCCGCACCACGATCATCCGGCAGGCGCTCTTCGCCGAGTTCGAGCACGAAGCCTACAAGCTGGCCGAAGCGGACATGCCGCTCACGCCGGACTCTCTGGCCGCCCTCTACAAGGGCATCGTCACGAAGTATTACAGTGCGTCCTGCGTCATCGATGATTCCATCGAGAACGAGTGGATGCGCATCGGTCACTTCTACAACGCGTTCTATGTCTACCAGTACGCCACCGGCCTCTCGGCTGCCTGCGCGCTGGTCAACGGCATGCTCAAGGACGGCAAGCCGGCGGTGGACCGCTACCTGGCGTTCCTCTGCGCGGGCAAGAGCAAGGACTCCATCGACCTGCTCAAGGACGCCGGCGTCGACATGACTTCAACCGCGCCTGTCCAGGCGGCGTTCGACATGTTCGCCGAATACCTCGACCTGTTCGAGAAAGAACTGGCTGCTCTGGGCTGATTTCACCGAATGCCACCCACAGGGTGCGCTTGGAAGCAATCAGCAAACAAGCGCACCCTGACTGGGTTCGGTACCTGCTCTCGAAAATGCACTGAAGCATTTCCGGGACCTTGATACGCCAGAGTTCCGTCAAGACAGATCAGAACTAATGGTTTTATTGCTCCCACAAGACTTAGCCAGGGAGCGAGTTAATCACTAGTTCTCCACCAAAAGTGGACATGGTGGCCGGCCCGGAGTTCTGCGCGACTGCGTAGAGTCTCCGGGCCGGCACGCCCGTTGCATCGCAGAGCGAAAGCTCTCTTCTCAAAGACGCGCGCAAGCGCGTCTTCTCGTCAGCACTAGCAGATAGGAAATCCCACAAGATGAAATTCAACACGTTCTGCATAGTTGCCGGCTCGGAAGCCTGCACCGGAGGCTGCAAGTGGTGCGTCGCCGCTATGACGACCGCCCGCAGCATTCACAGAGGCAAGGCCAAGCCCATCGACGAGCGCGTCTTCAAGATGGCTTGCCAGATGGCGCAGCAAAGCGGTCTCGACACCGCACGCATCACCGGCAAGGGCGAACCGACGCTCTTCCCGGATCAGATCACGCAGATTCTCACGGAGCTGAAGCCCTACGGCTTCACTTTCGTGGAGATGCAAACGCACGGGCGCCACCTGGCCGACGAAGACTTCGTCAGCCTCGATGACATGCAAAAGTGGGCCGACCTCGGTCTCACCCATGTGTGCATCTCCGTGGTCAGCTACAAGCCCGAGCGCAATTTCCAGCACTACTTCGCGCACAACAAGAGCTACACCGGCTACTACAATATGGCCGCCCTGATCTCCAAACTGCATAAGCTGCGCATCAACGTGCGCCTGACTTGCATCATGCAGAAGGGCGACATCGACTCGTCGGAGGAGCTGATCAAGTTCATGAAATGGGCGAAGGAAGTGAAGGCGGATCAGGTCACCATCTTGCCCGTCAACAAGCCGGAAGACCGCGAGCGCAATCCAAAAGTCTACGACGCCGCCATGGACTCTCTGCTCACCGTCGAGCAGCTCGCCGACCTGCGCGGCTACGTCGAAAAGAATGGCGTGCCGATCCGCACGCTCTCCTGGGGCGCCAGGGTGTTCGACCTCGCGGGGCAGAATCTCTGCTTCAACATGTGTCTCACCGAAAGCCCCGACCGTGACGACAGCCGGCAGCTGATCTTCTATCCGCCCGGCACCATCGGTCACGACTGGCAACGCGAGGGCGCCACGCTCTACGTGCTTCCGGAGGAGGCGACCGCCGGCATGCAGCTGATTCCTGTGCGCAAGCGCAGCGAAACCGGCAAGAAGTAAGGTCGACAACGCCACCATGGGTAGTGTTAGTGCATCTGACACTGCCCATGGTGTGCACCAACAGCCTCACGAGCAAAGACTGCGCGAGCAGTCGGAGCGGCCTCAGCCGATGCGCTTCAGCGCGTCGGCGCTAAAAAGGGGGTAGTTAAACATGATACGTTTCAATCTCGTCAACGTGATAGACGTTGAAGCGACTTGCTACCCCGACCGTATCTTCCCTGTGGGCGAAACCCAGGAGATTATCGAAGTCGGAATAGCAGTCGTCGATCTCCGCACGCGGAAGATAGTGGACAACCACTCGCTTCCCATCAAGCCGATGTTTTCAAAGGTCTCCCCTTTCTGCACCGAGCTGACCGGCTGGACGCAGGAAGAACTCGACCGCATCGGAGTGACGTATGCAGAAGCGCAAGCGATCCTCACCGATCGCTTCGACTCGAAGAATCGGCCCTGGATTTCTCAGGGAAACACCGATAAATACTTCTTCGAAAAGGAGGCGAAACTGACAGGTGTGCCGTACCCGTTCGGGGCGGAGCACATGAATATCGCCTTTCTGACCTCGCTTCTGACGGGGCGCTCCAAACAGCTCGGACTGAAAAAGGCACTGCGCCTTTTCGGACTCGAAATGCAAGGACCGCACCACAGGGCGAAGGCGGACGCTTACAACAGCGCCTGCCAGCTTCTGGAAATCGTCAAGAGAGCGAGCTTCAAGATTTAAACGGACCTGCCCGGTCCGGTCTTGAGGCTCTAAGAAAAAACAAAACAGGAGAACTGCTGAATGCGGAATGACATGCACAAGGTGATCGCTGAGCCCGGCCGCCGCGGCGGACACGACTTCGTCAAGAGCCGTGTCGAAATCGACCGCGACGACGACACGCAGCCCGCGCGCGAGGGAATCCGGCGCAAGGGCAGCTACGATCGCAAGAGCCAGTGCCACAACTACAACCCGCTCCGCCGCTACCTCGCCTCCAAGGTGGGTCAGCCGTGGAACGACGTCTTCAGCGACATCTGCGCGGCGAATGACCTCCGCAACAAGGTCCAGGGCGACGTGCGCGAGCACCTCTCCTGGATGGTCCACCAGAACGTCGAGGTGATCGACGGCCAGCCCTTCGCCACCGACGGCTACCGCATCTGGCGCGACTTCTGGGTGCACCCCGAAACGGGTGTGCTCATGACCGTGCCGAAGAGCGCGCGCCGCCGCTGGGTCCGCAAGACCGAGCGGGAGCAGGTCGCCATCGACGCCCTGACGAAGTACGTCAAGGTGGACGGCATCTGGTACAAGGTCGCCTTCAAGCCCTTCATCGACGCCGAGTACCGCGCCGCCTTCAAGAAGAGCGACACCGACATCGACCGCGTGGGCAGCTTCGACTGCATCTTCCTGGGCTCGCTGAGCCGCAACCTCGACTCGGCGCGCCGCCAGCTCAGCTACGAGTGGGGTGCCGCCATCTGCGCCGTCAAGAAGCGCCAGATCGGCACCGCCGAGATCAAGAAGATGCTCAAGGCGCGCGACGAAGCGCTCGCCAAGGCCGCCCGCAAGGACGGACAGACGACGGGCGCCTAGCGTAGTAAGGGCGATGCCATGCGTCGCGCCGAACGGCAGAAGCACTCACGAACGCAGGCGGCGTAAGCAGTCGGAGCGGCCTGCGATGCGCAAAGCGCATCGCAATAAATCGGGATCGCAATCGAGGGGAGCCGGGTAAAACCGGCTCTCCTCCTTTGTCTCCTTTCTCTAACTTGCAAGAACCTGAAAGGAGGTTTTAATGTCGGAAACAAAATTTGTGGACTTGATCTATCCCAAGACCCGAGCCGTGATCGGTCTCGGTAACGTCGGTCCGCGTTTCGACCTGACTCCGCACAATATCGGTTTTGCCGCGCTCGATGCGCTGGCGGCCGAGGAGGGAGCTCAATTCGAAGCGGGCAAGATGAAGTCGGCGCTGGTTGCCGAAGTGACGCACGGCGGCTACCAGCTGCTGCTCGTCAAACCGGCCACCGGCATGAACGACTGCGGCTTAGCGCTTGCCGAATTGTTGAACGAGATGGGATACGACTTCCCGCAGATCATGGTCATCTTCGATGATCTCTCGTTGCCCTTCGGGCGCATGAAACTGAAGAACGACGGCAGTCGCTCTTCGGCCGGTCACAACGGCGTCGCCTCCCTGATCGCGCAACTTCCGGAAACCCGAATGCTGAGCAAACTCAAGCTCGGCATCGGTCCCGACCCGGGAGGCGCCAACCGATTTACCTACGTGCTCAAACCTGTGGAAGGTGATGTTCTCACCATCTATCAGGCAGCGGTCAGGGAAGCGGGCAACGCCGTCAAGCTCTGGCTCGACGACGGTCTGGATGCGCTGATGCGGCGCTACAACGCCAAGGACTTCCAAGTCCGTTGACGAAAATCCCGAACGCACCGCCGGTTCGCCTGCGGTGTGTTCCCTTCTAGACCGCGGTTGCCCTGGTAGGACAGCCACAAGTTAGATTAGGAGAATTATGATGGACTTACTTGCAAAAGAAGGCACCATCCAGAAAACGGATGGCGGCTTTCTGGTTCGAGTGCGTGGCAAGAGCTACGTCAAGGACCTGCCTGGCGTCGAGTGCGAAAACCCTCGTGCCCAAGAAGAGCGTCGCGTCTATCGCAAGCTGTTCACGAAAAAGCGCATCTACATGGCAGGCGAATACGACCGCGCCGTCCAGGAAATCCTGCGCGGCACCGACGTGATTGTTCTGGGCATGAACGGGTACAGCGATCTGTCACCCGAGAAATGCGCCCTCTGGGGTGTGCGCCCCGGCGCCTACGAACAAGCCTGCATCGGCATCTTGAAGATGCTGCACAAGACATTGAACGCGAAGTTCAAGGACATCGACATCCGCTTTGCGGACGGCGCCTCTGCCGCCACCGGTGGTGGCGTCGACTGGGCGATCATCCAGGCCGCACGCGACCTCAATTGCCAGCACCTGGGTCACTCCTGCCCCAAGTTCATGTTCTACGTTCTCGACGATGAAGACCCTGTCTACGTGGCAGAAACTCAAGTCGACTACGCCAATGCCTTCATCGATTCGCTGGACATCCTGGTCGCCGCCAACGGGCGCATGCAGGCATTCCGGCACGACATCATGGCTGTGTTCGAAAAGCTCAAGTATCTCATCCCGGTCAACGTGCTGAAGAGCCTGTCGACCAACGGGGGGATGCCTGCCATGGACTCGAATGGAAACATCGAGGACGCGGTGGCGACCTACGAACAGCGCGTCCACCTGATCGGACAGAGGATCATTCAATCCTCAGCCGATCCCTATAGCGACCTCGTCGCCAACATCTGCAATGAAGCAGTCGGCATCGTCCGCCCGCTTCTTTCGCCGGTGCGCGCGTACGGAAACATCGCATCGTAGTAAAATCCAACTGGAGAAAAATCCATGCGCATCTATGTTCTCAGACACGTCGAAAGCGCACCCATGCGATGGCGGATGAATAATCCGGATGCCGAAGACGTAATCGCTGAATTGCTTCCCGATTCGGCGGCTGGTGTCTCGCCCTTGGGCGAAGAGCAGATTGAGGCGCTCGCGCTTCACTTCGCCGCTTTGCCCGAGGACGAGCAGCCGACGCACGGCTTCGGTTCGCCTTTCAACCGCACGGTCTTGACCGGCGAAGGAGCGCTCAGCAAGCTGCCCAAGAAGGTGGTGCTGGTGCGCGACGATCGCCTGCGCGAGATCGACTTCGGCATCTTCGACAAGCTGACCAAGAAAGGCCGCGCCGCCAGGTTCCCGGAACAGTGGGCGGAGAGACGCAAGGTCGGCAAGATCAATTACCGCCCCGAAGGCGGAGAAAATTGGTTCGACGTCGGTGACCGTTTCGACGAGTTCACCAAAGAGCAAATCGACGCGCTGCCGGACGACGCAATCGTTCTCATCAGCACGCACGAAACGCTGGTCAGCTGCAGCCTCTGGAAGTGGGCCGGTGAAGATGTGGAAGAGCTTGGCCGCAAGGGCATTCCGTCTGCATCGATCACAACCTTCGACTACAAGGACGGCCAGTGCACGCTCGTCAGCAAGCTGATTCTGCCTGCGTCCCCCAATGGGAAGGATCTCTTCTCGATGGAGACGAAGGAAAAGGACGCCTAAAAAACGTCAATCAATATCAGTACGCGATGGTTCTGGCAATACGTAATTCGAGCATTCAAGAGTGAGTGCTCATCGCGCTTCGGCGCGTGGTGTTGCTTGCCCCTTACGGCTGATTCACTGCTTCAGAACACCCCCTTGTTCTGCAGAGGCAGAAGGTCACAAATCTCACCGAGAGGCAGGCGGCTGCTCGTGCGGCTACCCGCCTCTTTCTTCATGCTCGATTTTATTACTTTCTATAGTATTTTCATTTTCAAACAAAGCGAGAAGGGAAGCCACCGCAAGTGGCTTCCCTTCTCGCTCAATGAGGTCTAACAATCGCCGTGGTCTTTTCCCACCATCAGGCACGCTTCGGCCGCCAGGAAGAAAAGTCGCTCCCTGACCGACTTCATACCGCGCCAGCTGTTGTGCCGCCAGGTCGCGCCACTCACGTCATCGCCGGTGTAGAGAATTTGACCCAGTTGCACTTTTCGAAAAGCTGCCACCGCGAATAATGCGGCGGCCTCCATCTCGACCGTCAGGCAGCGCTGAGAGCGCCTGCGTGCCACTTTCGCCGGAGTCTCCCGGTACAGTGCATCAGTAGTCCAGGTCTTGCCGAGCTTATATGCCACCCCGTGCCGCTGGAGAACAGCTTCAATCGCGCCTACGCACTGACGACTTGCCAAGGCTCTTTTCCTGAACGGCAGGTAGTGATAAGAAGTACCTTCGTCCCTGACTGCAGAAGTGGGAACGACTATCCCGCCGGGCCGATAATTTGCAAGCAGGCTCCCGGCACCGCCGCAGGCGACGAATCTGGTGCAGCCCAGCGCAATCACTTGTTCAAGCAAAAGGGCGGACAAGGGAGCCCCAACGCCCGGATGAAAGACTGCCAGGCGACCGAATTCGCTTTTCATTTCATAAATTGGATGCTCTCCTATCTCGGTACGCTTCAACGCGATCTGCGTCAACAAACCGCGACGGCACAAATCGTCGATTACATCTTGAAAGAAACAAATCACGGAATTTTGAGGCACCTCCGGAGCTGAATTTCGCCTCGGCTCGATCACCGCCGGTAGTGCCGGATCGAATTCGAACAGTGGACAGGTTTTCAATGTGGACTCCTGAAACAAATGCAAATTCAAGGGGAACAGCCGCTTTTTACGACTTTCCTTTACAGCCCCTTCGCGCGCAGGTTGTTGAAGAGAATCTGCGAGTTCAAAAGAGCTGCGACCATAGTGGTAAGCATGAGCGTCCGGAATTTCGCTACCGGCACCAGCACGCTGACCAAGCCGACCAGGATGCCGCCTGGAATCAAAGAGACAATCAGCGCCGTCGCTGTCATCGCCAGCTTCACATTCCTGCCACCGGCGTCCTTGCTTGCAGCAGGCTCAAAGGCCTGACCTGTAACGCTCATAAAAGCCGAAAGTGCGCTGGCGATGGTATTGCTACCGAGTTTCTTGAGCAACTCGATGACCTTCCAAATGCGCTGCGCGGCATCGACGTCTGCCTGAGTTTGGTTTCTAATCGATTTCCTTTCGGCTCAGAGTCCGTTCTTAAGAGATAGACACTATCTAAAGATGTTGATGCTTGCAGCTCAGCGCGATCTGATCCGGTCAGGGCGCTGAGCTGCTATCGATACCGAATCAACGACATGCATCGACGGCTAGAAATCAGCACTCACAGGAAACCATGCTAGCGGCAGTTTTTTTTTGGCGGACGACGGCGGCAGAGTCTGGTCCACGATGAAGACGATCTGAACTTTTCGCATTGTGTGTACTTTTCTTTCTCTCATCCGCCAGGATGAGCGGCCAAACAGCTGAGCGTGCGCTCAGCCGCAAATTCGATTGATGGCATCGGACAAAACCAGGATGCCTTGGCGCACGGCTAAGAGCCGAGCCGCTAACTCGCAATCTGAGAAAGAATTGTTTTCTGTGACTGTTTGAGAGACTGTGACATTCACCAGAGACGGGAATTAGACTTGTTGCTCAAATCATCAGCTAAACGCTGCCCCCGGTAAAAGAGCATTTCGGTACTTTTCCCCCAAAAACTACGATCTCAGGTTGGCGCTCCTGGTTACGTACTGCTCGCCAGCAGCAAAAGTGGTATGTCATACCATAACTCACAGTATTACAGTGAAAAAACATTAACAACCAGCATAAACAAAGGAAAGACTTCCATATTACAGGAAGCCTTTCCCTTGTTTCTGTGCTTCTCACCGCGGACGCTGGTAACCATGGACTGGCTCCAGAATATTGCCAATGCGAGATAGTGGTGCGTCGCCAGGCGCCGGAGTACTGTCCTTCGGAGTTCCGTTTGGCGGGCTGGCGCTTGGAATTCCGTTTGGCGGGGTTGTTTTTGACGCGGGCGAGTGTTTGCTCGACCAGCTCTTCGATGCGGTCAAACCTTTTTGCGCATCGCTATACGCATCGGTAGCGCGCAGGCTCCATCCAAGCGCTCCTGCACAACCATTAGCAAGAGCACTGTCGAGATAGTCTAGCGGTTGGGTAAAGGGCGCCTGAGTGGGAAACTCGCCCAAAATCAGCGGTTTATCCAGCGCAAGAGCAGCATGACTGTACTGGCTGGAAGGATACAGACGCCCCTCGAGCCGCGGGTAATAGTGGTACTGATACAGGTCAAGACCGGCCTTGCGCCAGTATTTTATGTACCTGGGTGAGGCACTTCCTACGGTGGCTGGTCGATCCGAGTGTTCATGAATGGCCTGCACGATCTCGCTGACAAACTTCTGCATTTCGGCGACTCTCACCTGATGCGGCTTGTTCTTCAGTCTGATGCGCATAGCCCATTCCGGCTCGTTCATCACCTCCCATGCAGCGACGATCGGTTCCTTGCCGTATCGCGTCATGAGCGGTGTGATAACGTTCTCGATGAGAGCCTTTCGTTTGCGCGCATCCACGATCCAGTCTCGTCTTCCGCCCATAGTGACGCCGTCTTTTGCAGAGGCGCGCTCGACAAGCAAGTAGTCGAAGAGCACGAAAATGACGTAGATCTTGTGGCTGCGGGCGATGCCTACCGCCCGGTCGAAATCTGCAAAGACTTGTTCGTCCAGCCCGATTGGCGTGCCGTCGGCCGATGTCTTGATACCGGAGCGCGCATCACCGAAAACAAACCATCGTGTGATTTGCACTCCGTGATCTTGCATCGTCTGAAAGTCAGCTTCCACACGCGCGCTTTCCTTCGGCTCGGAGACACCGCTATGTCCCCAACCATTGGCACCGAAGTCGCGCCCGTAGTGGTTCCACGGATAGTTGATACCGGCTGTGAATTTGCTTGGGTCAAAACTCAACGGAGCAACAAACAGTTTCCGGTCGCTTAGTTGAAAGAGAAAGGCCGCGGCGACAAGAGCCAAAAGAACCACTCTCCGCACCACGGTGAGCTTACTTTTTACTTGCGTATTTTTGTTTTCCATAAGACTCACATGTCTCAAGGAGGCAGGAAGAGTCAATCTCCCTGCCTCCTCTCGACGCTTCACCGAAGATTTACATCCCCGGGCGACGGTCAGCGATTATTCGCCGCCGCCTTCAGTTGTCTTTCCGGCCAGCGCTTCACGCTTGCGCGTGACCTGCCAGTCGTAGTTCTTGCGAGCATCTTCGAACGCCGCCGTGATAGCGACGGAGCCGGCACCACGAGAGAGATCGCTTTGCAGCGTCTTCTCGAGCGCGCTCAGGTGGCGCATCCAGAACCGCAGCCTGGCATCAGTTGCCAGACAGTTGTTGATCATGATGGCCGCGGTCTCGATGCGATCGATGGTGTTGTGCGGCTCAGCTTCCATTTCGGAAATCAGCTGCGCAGTCTCTTCAGCCGAAGCCTTGAGAGTCTCGACCACCTTTTCGACCAGCGCCTTGTAGCGGCGCACAGCCACCATCAGCACGTGACGACAAGTTTCGAACGCGTAGCGGCGATTGTTCTGCGCCTCCACCTGCTGGTCGAGATTGCCGCCGCACCGGTAAGCTGCCATTGCCGTATCATCGCTGTGCAGGTAGTCGAGCAGGCGATTGGCATGCTGCCGTTCGTTCACCCTGCCGTTGTCTTCTTTGAGCGACTTTTCAGCCAGCCAACATTCGGAAAGCGCATTGTGGCACTCCTCGTACAACGCAGCCAGAAATTCACTGGCCGGATGCGTGGAATTGACACAGTCCACAAACGGAACCGGATAGGCGTTGCGCAGGTCGACGTCGTTGTTGAGGTGAGGCTCGTACTTGCGTCCGTGCACAACCGGATCGCACGAATAGAGCCGGTGCCGACTGAGTCCGGGAAGTTGCGCGACAAAAGCCTTGAAGGCGGCAACCTGAATTTTCTGCAGGCGAGCCATCAAGCCATCGTTCAAACGAAGGTCTGGCCAGCCGCCGACTTCAGAAGCATGCACAGAAGTGGCGAAGTTAATTCGCGCCTTGAAGATCGGCTTCAGCCATTCATCCGGGCTGCCCTTGGCGATGTCGTCGTGAGCGATGAGCGCATCGATGATGGCATCGCTGACCTGGGAGCGGCTGTCCATCATCACTCCGCGCTGGATGTCCCAGCTCAGAAACGTGCTGATGAAACCGATGGCTTTCTCGTCGTACAAGACGCGCAAGCGCGCCAGTTCGTCGGCGTTGCTTCGGGCTGCTTCGATCTTCGACGTCCAGGAAGTGGGGTCGACCTCGTGCACAACGCGGTTGACTCGTTCGGAATGCTGACGTGCGTCGCTGGTTGCGCTCGCCTGCTGTGCGATAGCTGCCTCGAGGACGGCCAAGGCACTATGCAGAGAGGCGAAAAGCTCTGAAGAAGCGTCCAGAGGACTTGCTTTCTTACTCATGTTGTTTTTTCCTTGTCTGCTTGGATTAAGGCGGGAATGCTTGCAGACCGCATTCGCACCTGAGACTAGCCTCAAGAAAAGGCGGAGATTCCGGCTTTGCGAAAAGAGGCTGGGAAGCTTTGGTTGCTCGGTCCTGACCCCAACGGCAAACACCTTTTTTGTAGCGGGCTCGATTTCGGCTGCGGTAGCAGACCGGGAATTGCAATGAAGCGGTGAGCGCACCAGGTGTTGCGTAGATTGATGGGAAAAGGAAAAAGACCAAAGATAACTAAGACTAGGTCAGGAGCCCTGGCTGTTATCAAGAGATTTCATTCTAAGAATTAGCCCATAAACAGACACTTTGCGCACGGAATACTTGGCAACAAGCGAGCCTTAAACCAACTTCATTTCGACAAAAAGCTGGCGGGACTCGCGCGAGTTAAGGACAAACCAGTTTTGCCCATCAGGTGTGAACCGGAGCTAATAGTCGCCCAAGCAAAACATTGAACGCGCTTTTCGATTTGGAGTCAACGAAAGGGCACCAAAAATGATACCACACAAAGGTCCACAATAAACCTATCCGGACCAGAACTTATAACCGACTCCATGGACCGTCATGATAATTGGATTTTCTTTGGTCGAACCGAGTTTGTTGCGCAATCGTGTGATATAAGAGCGAATTGTCTCCGGCGAGGCATCTTTCTCAGAGTCCCAGACCCGCTGTATCAGAGCCTCTGCGCTAAAGACTTGTCCGGCATGGCGCAGGAAAAATTCGAGCAAAGCAAATTCTTTCGGCAAAAGCAAAATCTCCAGCCCATTCTTCATGACACGGTGCTCTTGCAGGTAGAGAGAGATGCCTCCTGCTGTAAGCACTCCCTGCCGAGATGATTGCCCTGGGCCTCTTCGAATCATGGCCTTAACGCGCGCAATCAGCTCTCTGAAATGAAATGGCTTGGTGAGATAGTCATCGGCGCCAGCATCAAAACCCGTCTCCTTATCGCCTAAGGTCCGATTTCCGGTAAGCATCAATATAGGAGCATTACCGCCATGCTGCCTGTATGTCCTGCAAACGTCGATGCCGCACAATCCTGGCAGGTTAAGATCAAGAACAATCAAATCGTATTCATACATGCGCAGTTTGTTGAGCGCCTCCGGACCAGAAGTGACAGTATCAACGAGATACGAGAGCGCCAAGAGTGAATCGCGGATAAGCTCCGACATCTCGTTATGGTCTTCCACCACTAATATTTTTGACACTAACTCCCAGCTCCTGCACCACTAATTCACTTTGCGCAATGACGGTCTCGTTTGCCAGTCTCAATCTAAACCAAAAGCTGCTGCCTTTGCAGTGCTCTGAATCAACACCAATCGTTCCATTATGACCGAGAATAATGGCCTTGCAAATGGCGAGCCCCAGACCCAGCCCACGCTCATTGGCAGCATCGAGCCTATCGATCTGAGAAAAGCGATCGAAGATCGCATCCTTGAGTTCTGGCGGAACACCGCGGCCGCAATCGGTGACCCGCACCTCCACTTCACCGCGCCCTCTCTCCATCACGTTTATGCTGACAGCACTTCCATCTGCAGAGAACTTAATGGCGTTAGATAGAAGATTTACCACTACCTGGATCAACCTTTCTTCGTCCGCAACGACGAAATAATCCGTGTGCATGCTGTTGATTTTTATCTGTTTGTAAGCGGCAAAACCGCTAATACTGTCAATCGACCTGGTGATTACTTGCTGCAGGCTTGTCGGCTTAAGTTCCAGAGACAGATTACTAGACTCCAGGCGCTCTACGTCCAATAGCTCATTGACGAGATTGGTCAGACGGCCGGCACTCTCCTCTGCGATACGGGCTTTTTGCACGCCGGACTCCGAGAGCTGACCGTACAGACCATCGGCGATGAGAGTGAGTGCACCCTGAATCGCATTCAATGGTGTTCTTAAGTCATGACTGATCATCTGAAGCATCTCTTGCTGCTGGCGCCTGGCTCTGGTGACCGTCTCCACCATACTGCGAAAAACCGAATCCACTTGAGCGATCTCATCATCACCATCAATCGGATCGAGAAGTTCACGCCCTTGTGCGAAACGTTCGCTGTTGCGTGTGAGAATCGACAGCCTTCGAATAACGTTTTGGCTGTAGTAGAGAACAAGAAGAGGGCAAGCAGCAATGTTGATTGCCAGAATGCATGCGATAAACGACTGCAAGGACCGATTGTATTCTTTAGCCGACTCCTTGGGCAGACTTTCTACCAATTGCACAGACAGACTTCTCAAATGTTCAATTGACGTCTCAAACTCAAAGTCACTTACATCCGCATTGACAGCCGCAATCTGTAGTTCGCTTGACGGTTTCGTCAATATTGAAAGTGCTCTCTCGGCGGCCGGAATCGCCGGAACAAGGCCCTTATAGTGTTGAGGAGATTGCGCAACTAGCTTCTTGAGACTATCGAGATCGGCTCGACTGCGTTCTATTTTCTTATCGAAATTTGCTTTGCATGCTTGTTCTGGCAGAGTGCGAATTGCAATTAGATTTGCTTTTGCTTCAAGTAAATCAGCAATCAGATTGCTCATAGCTGCAAGTGCGGTAGCACTTCGTTCTGCCTGCCTGCGCAACTGCATCGTATGTTGCAAGGCCGAATTGAGTGTCAACACAACCACGAGTCCCAATATCAGCGGAATCGACACAAGAATCAGTCCGCTGTGAATCAATTTCAACTTGGGTCTGCGCAGTTTCATTATCGCCATTATGCCACCCAGCCCGCACAACAAATACAGCGGTTTTGCCCCAAAATGTCCGTTCAACGAATTTTCAACAAATTTGCAACCATCCTTCAACGTCGTTTTCCTATCATCAAAATGGCACCGGGCTGTCCGCAATACTTCGCCACACCTGATGTAGTACGCTTCTTCAACGACCGCAATAAAAACCATGCCAATCATATTCATCTGTTTATTGGTATTTATCACAGTCTTGTGCATTGCAACTTTGATCAGTCAGCCGCTAATTGCACAGTATGTCAATCACTACGCGGTGCTGGTACGCCCGTGCAAGCTGCCTAAGACGACCGCTCCTGAGGTGCAAGATTCTTCAGTTCTATTACTGTTCAAACTTGTCGGTGAGTTACTCTTAAACGCCGTTCCCGGCGTTGCGGACGCACGAACCATCCAGCTTTTGACAATCGCCAACTATCGAACACCAACGCATCTGGCAATCTACACCGGAGTTAGGGTATTGATAGCCGGCTTCGCCATTGTCCTCTCCTTGATGGCCAGTGTCGGCAATCCAATGGTATTGCTTCTGGCCGCACCAATGGGCATTATTGCCTGGCTCTTACCCAATTTCTTTCTGGTGCGTCGCGCCAAAAAGCGCCAACAGCGCATACTCCAGGAGCTTCCAACGGTGATTGAACTACTTGTCGTTTGCGCTCAAGCCGGGCTCAGCCTTATGGGGGCATTGGACAAAGTGAGCAAAGAAGTTTTCGATTCATGTCCGATACTGTGCTACGAAATGCAGCAGCTGATCAGCGATGTGAAAGTTTTTGCCAAATCGGCGGCCAGCGGATTTCAAGAAATGGCAGATAGATGTTGCGTCGATGAATTGTCGAATCTCGCCGGAGCTCTGCTGGCGGCCGAAACCAAGGGTGCCGATCTTTCATATCCGCTCAAGCAACAAGCCGAAGCTGTAAGGACGCGACTGAAGAGAAAACGAGAAGAAGAAGCTTCGACTGTGCCTGTAAAGATGGTTCCTGTGATCATGATCTTCATCATGCCTCTGATTCTCTTTCCCATGCTTGGACCGGCCATTTTCTTGATAATGAAAGTGTTTATAGACATAGGAGGAAAACACTGACTGTGCAATGAGCTGATGCTGACTTCGAAACCGACGTACTTTCGGCATCGTCTGCGGTATCAGAGCAGTCTTGTGTGCGAAGCATCGTACTCGCTATCGATCTTCTAGCAGTCTTGTGGGGATGCTCGAGACTATCTCTGATGACAAGGCAAAAACGTCAATTCATACGATACTTTATAGCAGTCGCTGGCAAAAAAGCCATGCCGGCAGGAAGCACGAAGCTCCTGCCGACAGGCTAGCGACTCAGGGATTTACTTGCGCGGAGCCTGGGGTCGAGCGCCGCCACGAAACTCACCGAGCCACTGCTCGATCAGCTCCGCCGCTTCGTCCTCGTCCATCAAGCTGGCGCCGAACTCATGCTCTGCATCGACGGGAACGTCTTTGCGAAAGCGGGCAATCACGCGATCGCCGGCCAGTTCGTCCTCACTTGCCGCCACCTCCAGCGTGATCTTGCTTCCGCGAGCGCGGAAGTAGACCATTTCGCCAGTGGTAAGCAGCCCCATCAACTGAACCGGAAACGCGCCCGAGGGTCCCCAGAACTGGGTGAACCAGCCGGTTGCCTCGAGACGCGGATGCCGGACCTGCGTGTCATCGATAATGTGCAAGGTTTGCTCCTTGTTCTTGTTGTTGGAGTGATGTTCACAAGACACCGGCCGCCTGCTTTGGATTTCTCCTCTGCAGGCGGCCGCAGCCAAGCCTGTACAAGAGGTATCGCGACCCCTTACTCGAACCAGGCTTACAGCTGAGTCTCGACGGTACGGATCATGACGCCGGGAGCCATTTCCCGGAACTTCATCATGTCGATGAGATCCGCGCTCACCTTCATCTCGGTCAGGTCGCCCTGGACGACACCCATCTCGGTCTGGATCATGGCGCCGAACTGGGTGTTCTGGGACCGCTTCAAGATGCCGTGCTGCGCGAAGGCAGCGTCCAGATCCTTGAGGGCCTGGGTGAGCATCTCCGGCTTGTTGGTGACGATGGTCACCATGAAGGGCTGGCGCGCCTTCGGCTTCTCAGCCGCCGCACGCTTCACCTCCTCACCGGCACGCCGCACCGCGTCGACATCGACTTCGCCCTTGCCAGGCTTGGCAGCGGCTGCAAACTGTGCGTCCGCCTCCGCCGTCGCCTGACGGTACTCGTCGCTGTCCAAGCCGACCAGAAGCAGCGGCTTGATCTCCCGCTTCATACCGATCGCCTTCCCATCGGCGGAAACCGTGACCAGGACGTTGTCCTTGTCGGCGATCGCCTTGACGATGAGCAGCGTGTCGATGTTGTCGGTGATCTGCGTCTTGAGCACACCGGTCAAGTTGGCGACCGTGCCATTGTTGGCCAGCGACATGGCGAGCAAGAGCTTGCGCGCCTCACCGTCGACCTTCAGCGACACGCCCACTTCCCTGGCGATGTGAGCCGTCATCTCCTCGATCTTGAGGTCGCGCACCAGAGCGATCTGGTCGCCCGTGAGCTTGTCGAAGATGACGATCTCTCCGTTCTCGACGATGCGAGCCCGGAACTCAGGAGCGGTGAACTCCTTGAGGTGCCTGGTGAACTCCGCCTCGATGTCCTCGGCAGAGAGTTCCTCCGAGCCCTTGCTGAAGCCCAGCGGATTCCGCGCCTTCTCGACCGCCCGCTCCACGTCCCTGGCGCCGAGGTTGGCGGTGAAGACGAAGATGCAGTTGCTGAAGTCCACCACCTCGCCGTTGCCGAGCGTGTAGTAGCCGTCGCGCAGGATGCTCAACATGATGTTGTTGAACTCCAGGCAGGCCTTGTCCCACTCGTCGACGAGCACGATGGTGATCGGGCACGATGAGCCCTTGCGGCTCCAGGCCAGGTTGTGGTTGTTGAGCTCGCACATCTGGTCCTTCTCGTCTGCCCGCGGCGGCACGTAGTCCGCGCGCGACTTGTCGACGAAGCCGGTCCACTGTGCAGTGCCACCGATCAGGTGCGTGAGCCGGCTCTCGGTCATGTATTCCGAGCCGTCCAGCTTGAGCACCGCGTGACGGTTGCCGTGCAGGAATTCCGCCAGGCGAGCCGGAATCTCCGACTTGCCGCAGGTGGTCGGACCCAGCTCGAGAATCGCGTAGACCGGCGTGCGGCCCGTGCGAAGCTTGGACTGGATGCGGCGGAAGGCGCGCTTGGCTGCCTGCTTGCCGCGGGGCTGCCCGATGATCACGCGCTCGATGAACGTGTCGAACGCCTGCTCGCGGGGGCTGAGGACGGACAGGTCGAGCAGCTCTCCGTAGACCGGTGCTGTCGTTGCGGGGGTTGTCGCAGACGTAGTCATGGTAGTTTTCTCCTTCATTGCTACAGGTGATGTCTTCCGCGCACACGAAGAAGCACGGCCCGAGCCGTGCTCCATACGCGGAAATTTTCAGTTAGTAACCCTGAAGATGGGGAGACAACGGCTTTACGCCGCGGTCTGACCACCCTCACCAGTTGTCGCTGCTTCATCGGCCGCCGGCTCGTCCATCACGAGAGTGGCCTTCGTCTCCGGATACCGGTGTTGGAGCAGATCGATTTGCAGCGGGATGCAGCGCAGACGCATGGTCAGGCGCACCGCCTTGCTGTCGACCTTGGCACTGACGACTTCGAGGCCCATGTCCTGCGCGATGCTGCGCATGATGCCGGCCGCGACTTTGTCGAAGTACAGCGACAGGGGTGGCAGAACGGCGGGACCGTCGATGACGACGTCGTAGTAGGCGAGCCACGCCGGCACGACTGAGGCATAGAGCTGGAGGTCGGACGCCTTCTTGAGGAAGTCGAGTTCGCCACCAATGTCCACCGAGCTACCGGGGCTTTCCGGGCCGACTCCGACAATGACGAGCGAATCGTCTTTGCCTTTGCCGCCGAGGTCGAGAAGGGAAGCCTGCTGGCCCGTGGGTCGTAGGCCTCCAAGAGATGTGGGTTGAGTGTTTTCCATTTTGCGTTCTCCTTACGTGGGTTGAGGTTGCGTGCTGGATACACGGCCACATCTTCCTGGCGCGAACGGCATCTCTTACTCAAAGTCGAACCTGCACCACCGATGTGAATCGGAGGAAACGCAGTGCTATGGCTAGCTGGTTCGGGCTTTAAATAGGAGGTGTGTAGTTCTTTGCTGGAAGAATGTAAAAGGCTCCTTGAGCCTAGTACAGCACTCACTTGACAAGCCAGTCTTTTCAGCCCTGGTAGGAGTTCTTGACCAAAATTGAGTTAGTGCAGCTTAGCTCACCAACATTAAATGCAATTAGCGAAGCTTTGCTAACCTGCGTTTAATGTTGGTCGACACAAAGTCCGAAAGAGCTTATGCCCCCAGACTTTTCAGCTTGCAGATCTTAGCTTCGCTTCGCCACCCCCAAAAGGTGGAAGGTTCTACTTCAACCTTGGCACGCTACCGCCGCATCCTCACGGGTTTTTCACAAACGCCATTTAAGTTGGTGACATGAGGCACCGGGCCAGAACGGTGCAGCCGAGCTAAATTATTGAATATTGAGGTGACTAGTATGCGTGCCGAGCTACTAACGTGTCGAAAATACATTGTCTATTGGTTTCTCAGAATACGACGGATGGTCCGTCTTCATGTAGAAAGCTCTCTGAAGATCTCCAGGGAAGATGCCGAAGTGCTTCTTTCTAGATTGAGAAAAACCAGCCCGGCTAAAGTTCTTCCGCAAATCAGAAACGGTCAAGAAAAAAAGATTGTCAATTTCAAAAGTACCTGCGCGGCCAGGAGAACCATTAAAGACCTGCCTGCGATGATGGCCAACCCGCAAGAACATTGGTTCGAAAATAGTGTGGAGGGCCTGGGCGGGCGCATGAAGAAAAGCTCCAACAGCTATTTTCGGCTGCAGGCTTTTGTTTCCACCCTCGCCTCCGAAACGGAAAACGAAATCGATAATCCATCGGCAACGGCGGGCGAATATTGCTAGGAGCGCCGAAGGCGGCTCATAGTCGTGCTTACTGAAGCTTGCCCGCTCTCACATAAATTTCACAAGCATTGGCTAGATTGAAAATACGCAGTCGGTTCGGGGGCTGAAACAAGGACTTGTCTGCGTTTTATGGTCGCAATGAGGATCTTCTGGCTGGCCTTCGAGAAAGAACCCATTGTGGGCGGAAACCAGAAGCGCGGCAATTAAACCGGCTTCAAACCAAAGGTTACAAGGACAATGTCGATTAACTTATCAAACGGAATAACCAGAGTATTGCGCATTCTCAAAGTCAGTGAGCGACCTCAGGCGCGAACCGGAGCGCCTTCTACGCGCTCGGCCGAAGCACAAGAATTGCAGGTGAGTGCGCACAATTACTATCAATCAATAATTGAAAACTCAACAATCAATGAAAAGAAATTCGAGCCAAAATCATCTCAATCAACAACCGGCTCGCATGCCATTCCGGCGCAGGCTTCGGACCACGATCACTGGTTCGACCAGCGCAGTCAAAACAAAAACCACAAAGCCAAGGACAGCAGCTATCGCCTGCAAGCCTTTCTGCAACCAGGCAAAGTGAAAGAGCTCAAGTCGCTTGACAAAAACTACAACAAGCGTCAGGGACACTGAGCACAATTTTCCACGAGGCCGCACTCCGCGAGCAGAACCGTAACTGGTTCTGCTTGCAACTTTTTGGGGTTTTTATCTCAGCCGTTTGCTAGAATATGCGCACTCCAATGAATGGACGGATTCCCTGAATTCCCCGGCAAAAAAAGGCATATCATGGGCGATTGGGACGTAGGCGCTTTCGACAATGACACGGCTAAGGAATGGCTCATCGAACTGATGGCGGGCGAGAGCACGTCGGCTATCTTGCGCGCCATAGTCAACGTCGCAAAACTTCCTCCTACCGACTATTTACAAGCGCCGGAATGCGAAGTCGCCGTCGCCGCCGCCGAACTCGTTGTTGCCGCCCGTGGCAAACCCTCCAGTCATCTGCCTGCAGATGCCGCCGAATGGATCTCCAAGCGTAAATTCGTGGCAGGCAAAGAAGTGGTAGCGATGGCTCTCAAGGTATTGAGACGCATCGAAGAAAATTCGGAGCTTAAAGAGGTCTGGGCTGACACGGATTCAGCGGGCGATTGGAGACGCTCGATCAGCGACTTGAAACATCGCCTGGAAGACAGTGAAAACGATACAAACGCGACCGTTATAGTCAACCGCGCTGCCAATCCGGACGACCTTTTCATCAAAGCTCTGGAATTGGCAGCACAAGGCAATCACAAGGATGCTATTCCAATTTACGAACAGGTTTTGGAGTTAAAACCGGATTCCGCCCTCGCTTACTTGGGCCGCGGAACCGCTTACCTCGAATTGGGCGAAAACAAAAAGGCTGCCACAGACATCGGAGAATCGATAATGCTGGATGGCGAGGTACCGGAAGCATACTATTTGCGTGCCGAATCCTACTTCCGCCTGGCCGATTACGAGCGCGCCATGGAAGACCTCGACTTGCTGGTAAAATCAGAACCGGACAGGCCGGAAGCATATTGGAAGCGCGGTTTGTGCCTGCAAAAAATGCGCCACTTCGTCGATGCAGTGCAAGACTTCACTAAAGTGATCGATCTGGGATTCAACTTGAAGGATGCTTACATCAATCGCGCCGACTGTTATGAATCGCTGACCAAGGACAAAGAAGCGCTTGAAGACAGGCAAGCGGCGCTAGCTATTTCGCAAAAAATAGCTGCCGCAATGATGGATGGCCAAAGCTAGATTGGGCAACAGTCTCTTTGCGCTTAAATAGACCCAAAAGCGAACTGCCTGAAAAAACCCGCTCGGAATCAACATCGTAAATTAAAAGAGTCGCTTTCAGTTTACAATGGCGAATACCGGTTGCGCAGACACTTCATTCTCACGGCTTCTCATACACCTGAATGAAGTTGCAGAAGCAGCTGCGATCTTTCGCTTCCATTTCCGCGCTCAGATCCGCTCTATATTGAAGAGTACCGTTTAAATCGCGCAGTACAGGCATGTCCTTTGGAAAAATCGAACGCAGGCAAACGAGAGCGCCTGGACGCGCGGTTCTCGCCACTTGCTCAGCCAACTTGATGCCGTAATCAGACTTGACCAGCTCAAGAATGTTGGAAAGCGCAAACATATCGATAGAACTATCCTTTTGCTCGCTCAACCAACTGACGGCATCATCCACGCAAAATGCAAGTCGCGGCAGATTTTGCTTGAGCATCTTTTGATTTTTCACCTGAAGATAGGGAGGCAGTGCCAATTCCATCGCTTCCCCTTGAGGTCCACGCGGATACTCTGATAAAAAGGTTTGCCAGACATATCCGTTGTCTTTAATATGAACTTGAGACAAAGCTCGCTCCAGCCGCGCTTTCATGATGGCAGAAAAATCCTTCGGCAATTTATCCAATGCCTCCCTTGCAAATCCGAAAGAAAGAAATGTCTTGCTCAGGACTACATTCAAGGCAAAGTCCCACTGCCAGTTCTTCCACATTTTCGTAAAGTGTTCTTGCTGGGCTTCAAGAGTCGGCAAAGAGAGAAATTGACGCGTTTGCTCTCGCGTGTGCACAGAAAGATAAAACAGAGACATCAGCTGTTTCAGCCGGCTATCGGTGACTCCGCAATTGTTCAAACCGGCCATCAAAAGATTGTTGTTTGAGCTGAAAAACTCTCGCGCCTCTGCCGGCAACAGCTCTTCAACGCGCTGATAATAGGGCCATGCGGACTGTATCATTGCCAATTGCGCTTCGCCGTAACTAAGCCGAGTCAAAGCAGCGGTCTTTAACAGGCAAAGATAAACCTGCGCAGGATTGATGTCGACCGCAATAATTTTGCACTCTTTCACAGTGGCAAGCGACAAGGCGGTACAGCCACCAGATGCGATGGCAAAGGCATTTTGCTTTGCTTTCGACTTGATGGAGCGAAAGAGAGCGACTTCCACTTCTGCATCTTCGCGCACCTGCCCGAAAAGCACAGCCGGTTGCGCGCTTCCCCTTACGCCGGCAGATCCGGAACCGGATTTGCCGGACTTGCCGGACTTGCCCAATTTGCCATCGCGCCAGAACTCAAGTTCTTTTTCCGCAGAGCCCTCGCTCATTGATTCGACCCCGTCTCAACAGCATGCTCTGCAGCTTTCACACTGGCACGGCGCAAACTCACTGCCCATGCGCCTGGACCATAGCGCGCCACGATTATCGCACACAAGATAGTAGGAAGATTCATAATCAAAAGACCAGCCGGATTACTTATCGAGCCTTCACCGCCGACGATACCAATTGAGTTCATGGCGACTAAAACAAATACCTGAAAATAATTGACAAAACGATGGAACAAACCAGACAATATTCCGATGCCCAGAAGGGTTTCCAACAATCCAATCACATTCAGAAAATCGGCGGCCTGATTTACGGAGATTTGAAAGACAGCCTGAACAACATCCAGATGGTGCGGATCAACAGCGACAATCTTGAGCCAGAGCCCGTTGTAAAGCCAGATCAAGGCAAGCACGCAGCGAATCGCAAAAACAAATTTGGGGCTCATCTTTTCCTAATGTCTTTGCAACATAAACAACCAGCCGAACACCACCACATAATACAGCCAGTTGATTGTAACTGAAGCATCATTCCACTTTCATCGCGTCTCGTTATTATCCGGATTCACGCAGGCGCAGATCGAGCAGATTGCTGAGTTTTTCAAAGTTGTTCCAGGAATCGGCCACGGAATACTGGGCGCCGTCTCTGGCGTTAAAAGTGTTTTCGTAGTCATTGAAATAATTGCCCGCCGAGAAATAATAGTGCATGAAGCGTGCGCCTTCTTTTGTGAGCATGTCCTGATGCAACTTTCCATCCATCGCTTGATAGAGATCGGCAGGCCCGATATTACGATTCAAGAAATCATCAATTTCCTCACCGTAGAGCTCGTACATTTCATCGCTTAAGAATTCTTTCTCCACCAGCCAGCCCAGCAAAAGTCCGCCGGGAACAAACATCTGTCCCTCATCAAGGCCTTTTTGCTTGATAGCGTCATAGTGCCAATCAGCCTTGTCGAAATTGGAAACGACCAGATCGTTGTTTCTCTTTCGCACGCGCTTGAAATTCTCAATTACTTGCGTATCGTCAACCGAACCACCCCGGCTGAACATTTTCTGAATTGCGCGCATAAACGACATGGGTGAGGTTCCCTGCTAGATTCCCTGCTAAATGGACGGTAAATGGGCAACGCGATCGTCAAACCGTCGTGGACCTCCTCGTGTCGCTTGAAGCTGGCGAATCAGTTGATCTTGCTCCCTGCGGAAACCATTTATAGAGCCTTTCCAACAGAAGATGATGAAGTAGAGATCTTCGCGGTCCGAACGGGCTATACCGGCAAGCGCACTGACGCCACCATCGGTGCTGGTGAGGGTTCCGGTTTTGGCAATTACGCTGCCGCGCTCTTGCGCCCCGGTGAAGCGCCTGTCCATGGTTCCCGATTCGATGCCGGCCAGAGGCAGAATGTCGCTCAGATCGAGCCCATTGTTCTGCAATTCCTTGCGCAGAGCCTTGAGAACAATCATCATGTCATGCGCATTAACCCGATTGATTCCCAGCCCGCTGGCAGTGGACAGTGTGACATTGCCTGGCGCGACACCAGCTTCTTTGACAGCCACTTCCTGCAGCCGCTGAACGCCGCCTACGCACCTTCCCATTTGTTCGGACATGGGATTGATCGAATGAGCCAGCATGTGCTTGAGCGACTGCTTGAGAGGCTCCGATTCATGTGTGACGATGCGCATTGCTGTTGGAGACACATTGCCGACAACGACCGCGCCTTTGACGGTAATACGGGCGCCGCCGTGACCGCGCTTCAATGCAGCCACAAGACTGCGTCCTGATTGCACGGGATTGCCGCTCCAATTCATCGAAAATTGCGGAGAGACAATCAGCTTGCCCTCGATCTTTTTGACGCCAAGCTCGTGCAATTCCTTGATCAATTCAGCCGTGTCAGCTGTTTTAAAATCAGGGTCAAGACCTTCGATGTATGCATCGCCTGTCATCACACCGGTATCTTCGTCAAGCTCGCCGTCCAGATAGAGGGTCGTAGTGAAGCGATGGTCGGGAGCGAACGATTTCAAAGCGGCATAGGCTGTAATCAATTTAACGACAGAGGCAGGATTGAAAGCCACGTTGGAATTTTTGTCGGTGATGACAGTGCCGTTTTCAGCTTCAACCAGGACGGCTACTTCGGAGTGCTGCGCCGGTCTGGCACGAGCCGTGCGCCGGTGGCGACTCTGATGCCCGCGATGTGCGGAGCGCCTGCCGTGGCGACCAGCTGCCGACCTGTAACGAGAGGTTGTAGAACGCATGCCGGCCATGCGCATTTTTCCGGCAGCCAGGCCTACTCCGGATACACGCGCATCGACGCCGACTGGAAGCAGAAAAGACAACGCCAGAAGCGCACCAAGAACACTGTTCAGTTTTTTAGAAACGGGAATGCCAAAGTTCATTTAAAGGCTCACCTGATCAAGTCCCTGACTGCTACATACCAAAAAATAATGTTTTCAAACCTAGATGATGTCTTGTGTTTAGCAAATCCGGTTACTCAGTATCCTGACCACTGTATGTATTCACTGGCAGACACTGCCAGTTTCTAGAAGTGGGCAACGGCAAGGTCATGCGCCGCAAAGACAGATGCGTGGCAAGTCTTTGCTTTGCACAACCTTCCCGTTGCCATTGAAACAACGTCCACCACTGACCATTTACTGACCACTCGATATTATACTATACTGTTTAGTAATACATGGACGAAAAAAAAACACAGGGGATTGGTTGCCGATTGCTCGGCTTCCGCACCCCTGTGAAGGTCAGCAACCACAGCCAGTTTTACCCGACTGCAGTGGCATCATTCCTTTGGTGAAACTCTAGGGCTGTTACCGCCGGCCGGTCTTTACGATGCGGTCGGCGCGGTTGAAGGTCTGCCCGGCCAGGCGACGCGTGTTGCGCGCCATGGTCAGCTCGCCCTCTGCCTCGAACCAAGCCGCGGTGTCCAGGTCCTCACGGCCCTGATCCTTCAGCTCCTGGGCGTAACCCCAGTGCGCACCGGGGGTGATGCGGTTCCAGTCGAACTCGTGATCGTTGGTTGAGAGGTCGAACGAGTCCCAGAACCAACCGTTGGCGTCGACGAAGTCGAGCATCTGGTTGACGTACTGCACGGTCACCCGCACGTACAGGAACTCGACCACTTCCGCACCGTTGGACCAACGGCTCTTGCGGAGCGCGTCGGCGACTGCGTGGCGAATGTCCTTGTCCGTCACCTCCTGGGCGCCGAAGAAGAACGTGTCGGTCTCGTCGTTGTAAGAGATCAGCTTGGAAGCCATGTGAGTCACTCCTTTGTGTGGGAGCGCACTGCGTGCGTTCCCTAGGCCGGTTTTATCCGGCTGGTTTTGGTTTAGATGCCTTCTTGCTGCAGATGTTGCCGACCAGCCCGACAACATGGCTACACCGATTTGTTCCTGTTACTGCTCGCCACCACGCCCGGTGCCGGTGCGTGGAGTGAGAGACATCTCTGCCGGTCCGACCATGCCGAGGGACACGAAATACTGCATGCCCTCCTCCACAGTCATCTCGACATCGACGCAATCCGCTTCCGGTACCAGGAACAGTAGTCCGGAGAACGGGTTGGGAGGTGTCGGCACCGCCACCCGGAGGTGAGGGACGCCGGTCACCTTGTCGACAGTGCGACCGCTCACCAGAGCGAGCGCCTTGACGTTGCCGTTGAAGGGGATCAACACCACCTTCTGGAACGGTGTGTCCTTCGGGTTGGCGAACAGATCACCAACCTTTCGCGTGCTCTTGTAGACCAGTCCGGCTCCCGGAATCAGACTGATGAAATAGTCCAATTGCCGGAAGATGAACGAGCCGAATGCAAACGAAGTGAGCCCGCCGACCACGACCAGGACGACGAGCAGCACAAAGAACGCGAGCCCGGGGATGTGACCGCCCGCGAACGGACCGACGAGCAGCGAAGCCGGAACGACAGAGCGCACGAATGCGTCCACTGCCGGTCCAAACCAGCCGTCCGCCAGGTTGAACGCGAAGTTCACCACCCAGAGCGTCAGTGCCACAGGCAGGAGGGCGAAGAGCCCCTTGAAGAGGAGCTTTCGGATTGGCCCGCTGCCTGGGGGCTGTTTTTGCAGATATGCCATAGACAGTTCTCCAATTGCGGGTCAGGAAAGGGAGCCGGTGTGACCCGACTCCCTTCCGTTTCCAACGCTGGTTGCAGTTACTGCGGATCGACCTTACCGTCGTCTGCGGGGTTCTCGCCGAAGTCTCCGGTGTCGGAGTCCTTCGTCGAGCAGGAGTCGTCGTTCGCTCCGGTCACGCCGCACAGGCGCATCACTGCACTGAGCACGCCGTGGTCCGCAAACGCGCGACCGAACACCTTGTTCTCGAAGATGGCACGCACCGCGTACTTGCCGAGCTTACCCGGCAGAGCCAGGTAGAAATACCCGTCGATACGGCTGCCCATCGACTGCGTGGCTGCGGTGCTGCCCGGATTGAGCAGCTTGTAGCCCGCATTGAGGAGCGGCTTGATATCGGGGGTGCCCGGAAGCTTGCAGTTCATGTCACCGAGGATGACGCCCACGAAGTTCGTGCCGAGCGCCTTGGCCAGGACGTCGAACTGCTTGTAGCGGACAGGACCCGTCTGGGCCTCGCCACCACGCATCGACTTCATGTGCACGACGACGACGGTGAACTTCACCCTGCTGACGGTGTCTTCCAGGTCGAGGCAGTACGCCGGACGGAGGTCCGGAACACCGCTGACGTTGGCGACCGCGTCGATGGAGTAGATCTTGAGCACCTTCAGGCGCGGGTGGACGAGGAAGCCCACCGCCTGATTCCTGGTGTTCGCCTTCGAGGTGTACGCCGTGTAACCGGCGGCCGCCGCGATCGGCTGAAGACCACTGCTATCGACTTCGATGCAGCCGATGACGTGGAACTTCTTCACGATCTTGACGTAGGACGCCAGGAACGCGTTGGCCTTGGGGGCGTCCAGGAACTCCATGTTGAACTCGCCGATAACGATGTTGCCATCGTTGCCGACGTCCACCAGTCCCTTCAGGTACGAGGTCACGACGGTGTCGACGTCGGAGGCCTTGGGCAGCTGCTTGCCGACGCGACCACCACCCGTCTTGCCCTTGCCGCTCTTCTTGGAACGACCCTGGGGCTGGGCACCGCCGTTACCGGCGTTTCCCGAGTTGCCACCCTGGTTGCCGCCCTGATTGCCGCTATTGCTGCCGCGACGCCCGCGGTTGCTGTTGCGACCGCGACCGCGATTGCGACCGCGACCACGAGCCTCGAGGGTTTCGAGACTGTCGAGGTCGAAGACCTTGCCGAGCGAGGTGCGCTTGGAGATGCCGAATCGCTTCAGCAAATCTTCCGCGGACACCTTGCCGTCGAAGCCCAGGGCCTCGAGATCTTCGGCCGACAGGTTGTCGAAGTCGATCTCATCCTGGTTGGGATGCTCGACCTTCGAGGCCAGCACCTTCGCGGTGTGGGCCTTGCTGTCGTCGCCGATCTTCTTGAGCCATGCCGGGACTTCGGTGAGCTTGCCAGCCTCGAGGTCCTCGAGCTGCTTGACGCGACGCATGTACTCGTCGGTCGGATCACCCGTGACACTGATGAGAGCACGGGACTTGCGATTGTTCGTTGTCATAGTAAGTTACTCCTTCTGACCTTTCGGTCGGATTTAGAAAACTCACAACGCGCGAAAGCCAGGAACGCGCACAGCGCGCCCCAAGCAACAGAAATCGCGCGAGTGGAGTTCGACGGATAGGGATGAAACAACTGGAGCCCGCTAATGAAGGCTTCAGGCTTTTGGCTTCAGGAGCAATCTCACGTAACTAGCTGATGCAGTTCTTCGCGGAGTTCGGTGAGAATCCGACAGAAGACGACAGCAGGGAGTTGAGTGAAACGCGACTCCGGAAACCCGGTTTCGTGCACGATGGTCCGCGGCCGCGTGGCTACGAACTGAGCGCACTGTTGTGGATGAGCGAGAAGTTTTGCCTTGATAGCCTCCTTCACCAGCTCGTGATGTTCTGCCGAGCCAAGCTCGAAAGAACGATCGTCGAATTGCGTGACCGTAAGACCTCGCTTGCGAAGCTTTCGCCCGCGATGCTTAGCCGGAAGACCACTCAATTTCGACAATTCCATCCGCTCTTCCATATCGAGCGTACGCAGCCCGATATAGAGAGCTTCAACTGATGCCCACCTGACGCCACCCAACGTGAATTGAGCTGCAGTCAAGTTAGACAACCATCTGCCGATCTCCTCGTCAGAGGAGCCGCAGTTCAAAGGCGTTTCGGCCATAGCGCGTGCTCCTTTCTGAGTTTGACCACTTGAACGAACATTCTCCTAATCCGCGTGCCTGTCCTGCTCACCCGAGAAGGTGTGTTTTATGGTGCAGGGTACAGGTTGGAATTAGTTTGAGTGTGCGATGCGAGTGATCAGTTTGGTTGTGAGAAGACTCTCCGAACCTACAGATTAAGTAAGGCCTCGATCAACACCAGGCCATTGAAGGGGCCATTAAATGTGCCAGGTTAGTTCCACTTAACATCTTGCGCCGGCTAGCGAAGAATATGTGGCAAATATCCATGAAAAGCCGGTCCCCGAAAGGAATACGACAGCAAAAACGGATTAGCCGCGCTTAACAATTCACCCAATGACAATAAGGGTTGCGCAATCTTTGGCAACCCGGTCCGGGCGGCGAAAACGGGCATATTTTTACGTTTCAGCGTGATAAGCGGAGATGAGATTCCGCCAATGCTCGCAGAGCTGTAACGGCAAAATTAAACATTCTTGACAACCATCCAGTTATGCGGGCTTTGGCTTGCAAAGCGCCACATTAAGCCCATTCAATGTGCCTTTGGCATGATTTCAATGAGCTGGCAATGGAAAATTGCTTAATAGTTGACGGCTGTGCGAGCATGAGGTGACGGCGATTGGTTCTCCGACTAATCACTTATGCGTTCTGCATATACTCCCCTTGCAAAAGCGGCAATTTGTCAAAGTAGAAACGTTAGTAAGTCTGGAGAGACGCTGTGGCGGGACAATAAAATAAGCCTTTGCGGAAAGATGGTGTAAGCCTTTTCCGATTTGATTCTCTCAAGGCACAACTGCTTTCTACAGTTTCAAATTTTCCGAAAAAAGAGTTGTCTCGCAGCCCCTTTCCCCGTTCAGGTAATTCGCAAATTCCTCCTGTTATTTGCAATCGCCAATGGTGGCGCTATCGAAAGCAAATGAGCGTTTTTTTTACCGAGCTATTGCCAACCAAGCGTACAAGTCGGCAAGCAAGCTTTTGCAAAACCTGGCTGATAATGTCGAGGAGCTGAGGGTTTTCGCTCCAGCACCGCAACACATCGCCCAGATAGCGAAGGTGCCTTTCGGTAAAGCGAGCTAATAGAGTCTTGAAGAAGATCTCGATTCCCAGGCCCTGTACGAACTCAGCTATACGTCAAATCGCGCACCCGAGGCTTTAGCTCGTAGAAGCTAGAGTCCCCGAAAGTGCTTCTTTTGCTTGCAAAAACAATGCACAGAAGGCAATTATTGACAGCCTGTGACATTTCTGGCGTGCGCACGCTTTTGATATTCTGACAACACCCCACATTTCGGTTGCTTTTCAGAGAACGCTACATAGCTTGTGTAGCAATTGCTGTGAGAGTAGGTTGAACCTACATCTCTTCACAACCAGACCAAGTCTAGAAACCTCACCTCTCAGCTATCCATCTCGATTTTCCAGCACTCAACTCTTTGCTTAACTGCGAGGAGTCAGGGAGCGGGTTTTCGTTTGGAAGCAATTGAGGCGTGTTTCGGACGGAGATGAATGTCTCGCTGTCGACCGGCATGGTGCCGGCCGCGGCTTTTATTCAACTTAACCGAAACAGGAGGTACTCGTGGCAAAAGGAACACAGTCTCAAGTGCTCGTAGCGTCATCCGACGTTATGGGCACGATGCCGCGCGAGAAAGTGACGAGCTTCGTCGCTCAGCTCGCCGCGTTAGGCATCGCCGTAGTCGAAGTCGATTCCCACATCGACGCCGGCACGCAAGTGGAAGACGCTCACCGTTTTCACGGTCGCATCGTCGGTTTTCTCGGTCAGTCAGAGAAGGACATCCCCGGTCTTCGCTCTGCCACCAAGCTCGGTGGTCTGGCGATCGCTCTGGGCGGTCCGGCCTCCATCTGGTGCGCTCGTGAAGAGGGACGTTCGTTTCCCTTCGGAAAATGCCTGGAAGTGCGCGAGCCTTCCAACGCGATCCTCGCCATTCAGTCCGCCGTAGGTGGTGGCTGAGCGGTTTCAGGACGGCGTCACATCTGTGTTTTGACCGTAACCATATCCGGTTTCGATCAGCCAGACGTGCGCGGTTCTCAATAGTTACTAGAACATCAGCAACCAAAAAAGGAACTACGCATGAAACAGAAAATCGCGACGCAAGTGCGTCTCTTCGCAACCGACAACGACCACACCATGGTCGGCTACTTCGCCGGAGCTGTTCCGGCCTGGCGTGAACAACTCCCCAAGATCGCCAAGCGCCTGAATATCAGCGAGGAAGTTGCCGGCCGCAAGCTTGGCACCGTCTTCGCCAAGTTCGCCACTCACGACTACCCGTGGGCGGTGGCGCTGGCGTTCCACCAGTACTGGAAGGGCTCGGTGAAGGACTTCGTCCGCCTCATCGAGAAGCCCTTCTGGGATGCGCAGGACAAGTACCGGGACAAGTACGTCAAGCCGTACACCGGTGTGGAAAAGGCGCTCACAGAACTGCAGAAGCTGGGCATCCCGGCGGTTGTGGTCAGTGACGCTCCCATGTTCATGTGCATCGCTCGCCTGGCATCTTCGGGTCTGGCCAAGTACTTCCAGGGCGTCTACGCTCTCGAGTGCAAGGCTCCGGATCTGAACCAGGTGCCCAGCGAGGAGTGGCTGCGCTTCGGCACCCGCCGGATCTCGCAGCTCGACCGGAAGTACAAGGAGCACGGCATCAAGTTCGTGCGCGAACTGCCGATCGATCACGAGAAGCCTGATCCGCGCGGCATCGAGCTGGCGATGAAGGACTTCGCGGTGCATCCGGGACAGGTGATTCACGTGGGCGACTCTCTCCCCAAGGACGGTGTTCTTGGTCTGAGTGCCGGTCTGCGCGGGTTCTTCTACACCCCGTATCACGCCATCGGTCACCTTCCGGCCGAGTACCTCGAGTACATCACCGGTGTGCTCAAGCCGGAGACCGACGAGTTCGACGGTCACGGTGCAACCACTGCCACCTCGAAGCCTCTGGTGTCGGCTCCGCCGATGCTGGGTCAGGGTTCGTTCGGCGGTGCGTTGGACCACCTCGGCTTCCACAGCCAGGCTGACTACCTGGAGCTGAAGCAGGAGCGCCTGTTCAGGGCGTAAACCGGTCAAGCTTTGTCGGCAAACCCACTCATGCAAACGCGCCGGGGGCGGAAGCTGCTCACAAGGCAGTGACGGGCCCCGGCATCAGTTGCGTGAAAATGCGGCGGTGGCTGATGGGTTTGGCATCTAACGGACGAACGCGTGGATGGCAACGCAATGTTTCCAAAAACGTAACTCGTCATCAAGGAGATCGATCATGCATACGCACTCTGCAAAGACGGCGCGCGGCAAGGGCGAGAAGCTGGACCTCACCGAGGTTTCGGCAATGGTGTTCCCCGGTGAAGGTGAAGGCGTTAGCCCCATCCTCGTCGAGTACATTCCTGTCTACGAGCCGCTCTTGCTCCGCGACCACCCGACCAGGCGCTACGCCATGGTGTACACCCTCATTGCCATGGGCGGTGGGCGCTTCGGGCGTGGTCAGCTGATGTCCGCATCGGTGGTCGATGTGGCGCAGCGCAACTGAGGGCGAGAGCCCTGACTGTAACTGACAACGTAAATGCGAAAGGAGAGCCAACAAATGGCCAAGCATCGTACCCACGAAGTGCGGCAGAAAGTCCGCAAGGATCCCAACCACGTCGGCACCATCACCAGGGAGCAGATCCTGAAGATGGACCGCGCCGGTCGGCGTCAGGAGCGCATCGAGTCGGGCATCAACACGATGTCGGGCTCAGGTGTTCACGGTGGCGGCAAGCGCGACAGGAACCGCAAGGACCGTCGCGAAGGCCGTCAGCAGATCAAAAACAGCGACTGGAGCTAACGTCTACCAGCCGCCATAGCCGAAAGGAGGCTATATGTTCACGCGACTAATCAGACGGTTGCGGAACTTGACCTCCAGGCTGCGGCATGGACGAAAGTGGTCCAAACGCACTCTGGTGGTCGGTCCGTCACAACCGGTCGACGGTGATTCGGTAGCGTGCACGAAGGCGCTCATCCTGCATCTGCGCAAGCAGGGGCTGGAAGCCTTCACGCTGCCTACCATCACAATGTTCAGCCAGATCGGCTGGATACTCGGCAACGAAGACATCCATCCGACGTCCCTGGAGTTCACAGGCGGCAAGCTCGTAACTGTTGACCTGCAAGGGTCCTATGACGCGCTCATCGCTAAGTGGCGTCCCGACGAAATCATCGTCGTGGACGGACAGGCAAACCGCATCGGTTTCGACACCCGGGGGGTCAAGGTTTACACCATCGACCACCACGTCAAACCCGACGTCAGGCAGGATGACGAGAACGGGTTCATTCAGCCCGCTCCCGCTGCCGGATGTTTGCTCATCGAGCGCTTCGGGATAATGGAGCCCATCCTCGCCGTCAGCATTCTCACCGATACCTTCTGGCTCAGACATCACGAGCCGTCGCGCGCAACCAGGGCACTTGCCGAGTTGACGCGTCACGGTTTGGACAACGAGCTGTTCGAGGACTATCAGAGAATGCTGCGCACGCGGAAGGACCCTCACATCCTCGAGGAACTCAAGCGAGCGGTGGTGCGCACGTCGCCGAACGAGGAAGCAGTATTCGTCGTTTTGTCCACGGATGACCCGGAAATCCATCGCGGTGTGATGGGTGAATTGGGTTATTTCTACAGGCACATCGCCACAGTTCGCGGTGACGGATACGTGTCGCTGGTAACGGTCGACCCGCATGTCGACTTGCGAGACCTTGTCGCTCAATTTGCCAGATACGGCAGCGCGGGCGGTCACAAGGACTCGGCAGCAATCAGCTTCGAAAGCATCGACGACACGCTCATCGAGGCGCTGTCGGCTGCATACTTCGCTTTCATCGGCGACCATGTATGCAGACAGCCAGAGGGGACTCTTGAATGAGAAACCCTCCTTCAACGCTCCCATGTGAGCACAACGACTCCGGATAAGCAGAACGCGGCCAAAGCCGTTTTCGGCTGATTCCGGGGTCGTTTGTTTTTCGCCATTGTTCTTTTATATGTATTAGTATTTCCCAAAAGACCCCCAGCCGGGTAAAACCATTGTGGTTGCATCCGCATTGATTTCTCTGGCGCTTTCAGAAACCCATTTGACGGCGGATTTTCACATCACCTTTCGGCCCGCCGGGAATCTTTCTGTCTTCAATTTGCGCGGGCAATTTGGCAACCTTGTCTCCTTGCAATCCATCAAGAACCTTTCTGGCTGCTTCCGGGCTCAATTCGTAAAGGGCAGGACTGGTGGACGGATTGATCTTGTTGAGAGACTCTCTGGTTGTCGCGTCGATGCCAGCGCTTACTTTGAAAATGCTCATAACCTGCTCCTTGTGCGGAGAGACAACAGTATTTCCTCTTGCCGCGCTCGAATAATCCTGCGTTTGAGCCAAGTTTGAGCTGAATTTGGCGCTCATTTGCGCGAGCTTTCGAGAGGTCTAGCACAAGATGTCTGCCAGCGACGCTACCACCGACCCGCAAATTAGACAGTGCACATAGTGGCAGTTTCACCCCACGGATTGCTGGTCCGTCCAGCGTTTACGGGTGTCAAAGCAAGAAATCATTGATTTTTGGCAGGTTAACACATTGTTTCTATGATCGCTTGTTAATTGACTCCTGTAGCTGTATTTGCCAGGTTGATGACCTACACAACTTCAATTTCTCTCTGCGCGACAAACCTTTCGAGACAATATCCACTAAGGATTCCGGGCCCTCACACTCTTGCACACGCAAGAGGAGCCAAACCGTCTTTGCAAAGCAGATGTCGATGAGCCAGAAAAATGAGTTGCCTCCCCGCACCGGAATCGTTGATTGATGTTGCCTCGCACTGCCGCAGCTTGCGCAGAGTAAGATATATCAGTGATCGCATCCCGGTGCCCTTTCAGTTAAACGACCGCAATTGGAAAGGGACACAAACATGGACCAGACCGCAATCGCCAAGATCGCATTCAGCTCCGCTCCCGGCATCGACCAGGACATCCAGGACAAAGCCATCGCTTCGAAGCCGTTCCAGGACTGGCTCAAGTCGGTCAGTGACCGCTTCGTCGTCAGGGGTGTGAAGTTCCAGTCGGTGGACATGTTCGGTCCGCGAGTGGGCTTCATCAAGTTCGTCGCCGACGTCACCGACACGAACGGCAAGTTCATTCCCGGCATCGTCTTCATGCGCGGCGGAGCCGTCGGCATGCTGCCGGTTCTGAAGTGCGAAGGCAAGCGCTACAGCATTCTCACCGTGCAGCCGCGGGTTCCCGCCGGACGTTTCGACTTCGTCGAGATTCCCGCCGGCATGCTCGATGGCTCGGGCAACTTCGGTGGCGTCGCCGCCAAGGAGCTCAAGGAAGAGCTGGAGATGGTGGTCTCGCAGGACGATCTCATCGACCTGACCGAGTTCGCCGGCTACGCAGGTGGCGTCTTCGTGTCGCCCGGCGGCACCGACGAGACGCTGCGCCTGTTCGCCTTTGAGAAGGACGTCACCGCCGAAGAGCTGGCCTCCTACGAAGGCAAGTGCACCGGCGTTATCGAAGAGGGCGAGCAGATCACCCTCATGATCGCCGAGCTGGACACACTCTGGAAGCTCGATGACGCCAAGACTGTCGTCGCTTACGCGCTGTACGAGAAGTACGTCGCCCGCCAGTCTGCGTAATTCGAGCACGTTCTCTGTCGATTCCCTAAGTGCAATGCCGCCGGGGTTGGCCACAAGCCAATTTCCGGCGGCAAAGCTTTTTTGATTTTTTTATACTATACGTTTGCGTATACCCAAAAATAGAAAGGAGGCGCAGATTACGCTAATGTCCCAACTTGTCCGCTTGTTGTTTGTCTTTCGTCGCCAGTTCCATTTCACCGATGGATTCATAACGACTGCCTTTGAAGTAGCTACGCAACCTCGCACAATGCGTTCTGGCCCAAAGAGAGACACCGCAATCTGGCACTCATACCGGTTTCGCTAAAACCGGTTTGTGTTTTAAACCCAGCAATAGGAACCAGTTTTCTAATCTGGATTGAATTGATTCTCGTGAAAACCTGCAGATAGGGTGTGTTTATACCTTTCTCTCATTCATACAGAAACACAACCGCAAACCTCAGCACACACGCGCACTAACAGCCACTCGCTCATTCCTTGCTGAGGAATGCATTCGTTCGCGACCGTTGCTGAACACAGACAACTCTCTGCCAAGGAGGTCCGTTGAAGGAAGTCGACAACCCGTACCTGCGCTTCTTCCTCTCGCTCGCCCATCTTCTCTACCTCGAACAGCTGCCTTCGGTTCAGCCGAATCGCGAGTTCGAGGAGTGGGAGTGGGACGCGATCGCCAAGGCTTACTGGCGGTTGGGGAAAGAGCGCGAGTCTGCAACTCAGCGCTTCGCCTGGGCGATTCCGAACCTCTCTGCACTGCAGGAGATTGCCCGTCACGGCTCAATCATCGAGCTGGGATGCGGCAACGGATACTGGGCTTGGCTCTTGCGCAAGATGGGCGTGGACATTCTCGCCTGCGATCCGCTTGCGTCCGGCGAACCCGGCTCACATCGCGATGAGGGCACGACAGCTTGGACTGAGGTCTTCTCAGCCGGGCCGGAAGTCCTCACCGCCCATCCACATCGAACCCTCTTTCTTTGCTGGCCGCCGCCCTTCAGCTCGATGGCAGCGGACTGCTTGAAGCTCTACCAGGGCAACCTCCTTCTCTACGTTGGAGAGGAGCCGGGCGGCTGCTGCGGCGGCGACGACTTCGAAGAGCTGATCAAGCGCGATTGGGTCGAAGAAAAGCGCGTCGCCATTCCGCGCTGGCCTTCTCCCTTCGTGAAGGATTCCCTCTACGTCTACCGGCGCCGGTAGCCGTCCGGCTACACTTCCCCTGCCGGCAGGCAATCTTGCCTGTCCGGCCGAGAGGAAAAAAATTTGCCCGAAGAGGCACCATATACGGTGCGTTAAAAACCAAACGTATACTTGTACGGATTGGGAGGGCAGACAATCTCATTGCGCAACTCCATGAATGCCTTGAATTTGCCGTCGCCGTCCTTAAAGCCGGCCACCACCGCTCCGGAAACTGATGACGTTCCAAACCTGATATGGGGATGCGTCTTAGCGAGCTCGAGGGTAATGCGGTCAGTAATTGCCTTGAAGTAATCCGCGTCAAGCAAAGAATCCAAAGCCATTCTCGAATTGAACGCCCCGCGCAGGTCCTGCATTGCGCGCCGCCATTGCGGACTGCCCGGCTCTGCATTCATTGCATCACGAACAGCCTTTATAGCCTGCTGTGCTATTTCCGTTTGCTTGCCATCAAGGGCAGGGAGCTTTTCCGGCATGACCAGCGATTCGTCTTTCAGCCGGTCAAGGTAATTTCCATATGGAGTGTCCTTGAAATGAGCAGTGTCCATGCCCTCGATCTCAGTTATAGTAATCTCGTGTTCGTCCGGGCAGGCGTTGTCGGATGTTTTAGCAGCCTTAACGCTCATATTCTTGAGTTCATCAAATACTTCATCGTATGCATGTGCTAATGCCGGATGCCCTGGTTTTGCTTGCTCCCCGTACTCTCTGGGTGCTTTCGACTGTTCAAGCGGCATAAAATCCTCCAGGCGTGTAGTGATTTCAGGCACAAGCCTCAATGGGCAGAAGTGCGGATTCAATAACGGTCATGATGTGCGTCGCGGTTTTGCGACACTCACAGACTAGGGGCAAATACATAAAAACTGAGTGAGATTGTGCAACTCGATGGCGGGATTTGGCGCGCAGCCAACTTTCTACTACTCTTTGTCGTCATCAACTCGAGAGAAAAACTCTGCCGGTGCGCAGGAAGGAAAGGTTTGCCACCCTCACTTCATGCGACACCGGCAAAGTCAAATCTGAAAGCAGTCGGCTTTCGCGATTTACGCCAAACGGTCCAACCCGAACCGGGCGATGCATGGCATCGCCCCTACGAGGCTCTCAAACGAAAGAACTCGCGCTCCATGTTCGCGACTGCTTTCTTCTGCAACTCGGCGCGAACCGAGGGCGTGTAGAAGAGCTGCTTGCGATCGAGGAATTTCTTGAGCACGTGCGCGCGTCCCTTGCGGTACGCCTCAGGCTCCATCCAGTCGTATTCCAGAGCGATGTCGGCCGCGTAGCGACCGTATTCGCTCGCCGACGAAGCGAGAATCGCCAGGTCGGCGTCGAGGAACAGACGGGAGTCTTTCGCCAGGCGTCCAGCCAGAGGACGGTGTCCTCTGGTGGCGACGATGAGAGCGGCGACATCTTCGGCAAGACAGTCGGGAAGCCCGAGGCTTGCCAAATCTTCCTTCGCCAGAAGAGCACTGCGCTCCTCGTTGTCCTTCGCCTTCACGTCATAGATGGCGTCGTGGTAAAACGCCGCCAGACGCAAAAGCACGCTTGCCGAGCCGCCGGAGAAGCGGTCGAGCAAAGCGAGAGTCTTGGCGATGTGCTTGAGGTTGTGGTAGTAACGCCCACGCTCAGAGTACAAGCTCTCAAGCTTCTCCCAGATCGGCTGCCAGCGCGCTTGCGGAATATCGAGTTCGCGCATCAGTCTTGCCCAACGCTTTTTAGCGATGGCGGTCTGACGGTGAGAACCCTGCTTGGGAGCGTTTTTCGCTGAGGTAGCCAAAAGGTAAATGCCTTTGAGCGTGAGATACGGATCGCAGATGTCGAACAATTTGTTGTTCAGGCTACCATGCTCTTGCACGGATTTGCTCGCACCGCCTGTGCCCACAAACAACGTCTGCCCGGTCAGGTTGCGGTTGGCGATTGCCAGCCACTCACGGACGAGGCCGATGTGCCCGGCGAAAACACCATTGCGCATGTGCGTGTCGGTATCATAACCGAGTTCGAGCGTTTGCCCCTCCATCTTGAGCAAGGGCAGAAGCGCCGTGCGGTGATGGAGGGTTTCCAGCGTGACGCCCAGTCCAGGTGCAATCCAGCCACCTTTGACGTGACCGGAGCCGGAGATGACCAGCATCGTGGTCGCTGTGCCCATGCCGATGACGGCTACGGGAGTGCGTCCCTTTCCGTACAGGTGCCAGGCGGCAACTGCATCGGCGACGCGGTCGGCACCCATGGTTTCGTCCATGCCGGTGAGCAATTTCTGCGTCACGGCATTGACCGAAATCACTTCGCGCTTGGCCAGAAGCGCCTTGAGCTCAAGCTCTGCCTGAGGCACCACCGAAGAGATGGCCACCGGGCAGGTAGTTTTGCCGAGAATGGCGGAAGCCGACTCCTTCACCTGAGCCGTTGGATGGCGCCAGGTGTCCGTCAACTTTCCGTCACGAAATAAAGCGTATTTGACATTGGAATTACCAACGTCAATGACGAGTAATTCTTTCATGATATTTCTCCACGGCAGTGCAAGCCGTTTTAATCAGCACAAGGTGCTGCTTAGTCCGGCTTCCGAAGCCGCTTTCCGAGAGGAAAGATTGAGAGAGTCAGATGTGCAGCAGCAAAGAGAGAGGCAGGCGTTTTCGCCCACCTCTATCGCGCTTTACGCCGCTAAGGGCGACGCATGGCATCGCCCTACAGATTTACTTCTTGCTGCCGGTCAGCGCCTCGATGAAGCGCAGCAGGTAGAGCAGGAAGTTGATGAAGTCGAGGTAGATCTGCATCGTTGCCGTGATGGCGTTGAACCAGGTGTTCTCCGCCTTCGAAATCCGGAAGAAGTCGAAGATGAAGAAGCCGGCGAAGACCGCCATGCCGATCAGGCAGTAGATGAGAGTCACGCCGGTGGAGAAGGCCACGAAGATGTTGACGATGCCGACGACGATCAAGGCGAGCAGCGCGAACATCAGGTACTTGCCCATGTTCGAGAAGTCACGCCCGGAAAGTGCGCCAATAGCGCCGCAGGCAGCCATTACGCCGCCGGTGCCGAGGAACGAGAGGAATACCGTCTGCCATCCGAGTGAGATGACGTAGTGGTTGATCGTCGGTCCAAGGAAGAGACCGCTGATGAATGTCCAGCCGGCAAGGGCGACGAGACCAGCTTCCTTGCTCGACTTGGCCGCGAACGGCACGATGAAAGCGCCGGCGATGAACGCGATCGCGAGAGCGATGATGGCGACCATCGAAGTGATACCGGAACCGAGATAGGTTCCGAACGCGCTTACGCCCATGGAGACCGTCAACAGCAAAGAGACCTTGCTGAAGAGACCGCCCCTGGACAGGCTGACTGTTCCGTTGTTCATGTTTAACTCCAAAAAGTTTCGTCTGCGTGATGCGAGGCACCACGCGAGACACCACTGGCAAAGGCAGGTCGGAAGGTGCACTTGCACATTCCCATTTGACGAATTCCCTGCGTTCGAAGGGCGATTGCTCCACCTCTTCCTTGTCGGAAGACGTATCGGTCGGAGATGTCGCGGGTGACAAAATTGTTCGGGCCGGACGTATTTCCAAAAAATAAAAGAGATGAAAGAGCAATCAAACCCTATAAATTTCAGGTTCAGCAACTCAAGACGAGTTTTAACTGACAACAATGAAACCCCGCTCAGTATGAGCATTGAAAGCTATTGAGTTAAAAACACAGCAAGACAGATCAGTAAGCAAGGAATAGCTGATCGACTACAGTGAGTTTCACTTAAGACTCAATCTATGCAGTTTTTTGAACCAGCGCGAAGGCAATCGTGAGAAAAAACTTCGCTAGCGCTAACCTCGCGGAGGTCGATTATGAGAGGTTCTTCAGCGATGCTGCAAAACATTTTTCCGGCCGGGTTTTCGGCAGCTCGTTGCGTTTTCCTACTGGCAGTCAGAGTTTTCTTAAGCACTAATAAGACGAACATCAGTTGCCGCTTTAAGAGCGCGCTCTTCAAACCAGCTTGCTTTAGAACCAAGCTTAGTTAACAAAGTGTCAGCGTTTACAACGCTTGACAACCATTGAGCAAATATCACGCAGATCTCTAAGTTCACCAGGTATCTATTCTTTTTCTCTCCACAAGGCGCTAACTAAAACAAGACGCCATCAGCTCTCGATATCAGGCTCAACATGAGGAGAATTGTCTCCAAAAACTGATACCGAGTCTCAAATCAACGCTCTCTTGAAACTTTGAGGCTGCAGAGAGAACGACAACGTTCTTGTCTGCACGCAGAAGGAGCAAATGTATGCATCAGCTACCGAATCAACGCATTTGCGTTGTATTTTCTGACACGCCGGAAGGAGCAACAGCACTGACCTTCGCGGCTGATCTGAACAAAATGACCGGCGCAGGCAAGCTCGTTGTCTATGTAAGAGTCAAGGCACAGTGCAGTCGCATCGCTCAAGGCGCTTCGACCGGCAACGCCAATGTCGAGCAGAGACAACGTGTGCTTTTACACGTCGTTGCGCTCACCGGGCTGACCGAGTACGAAATCGAGTTTGTCGAATTCGACTCGACCGCCTCAATCGACTTTCC
>JADZFV010000545.1 GCA_020854255.1 Candidatus Melainabacteria bacterium
CAGCCGCCCCCGACAAAGTCGCCGAAAAACCGGAAGCAGCACCGGACCGAGTGGCAGCCCGTGTCGAGCCGAAGACCGAAAGAGAGGGCGATCTGCGTAAACCGTCGAGAGTGCCTGCAATTCTCACCACCGCCAAACAGCTCAGCACACCGGCAGGCGTTATTGTCGAAACAAGCTTGCCTCCGGCAGCTCGCGTTGCTCTTAATCCGCTTTCGGACTCGCTGCGAAATACCGTCTTTGACGATCCCACTCTGGCAGCCTTCGTCGCCACCGCCCTTGCACCTGACGCGGAATCATTCGCACCCGGCACGGAATCCTTCACGACATCGCTCAACTCAACGACAGGCGTGTGGAACGACCCTGTAGCCGTCGGAACACCACCTTCTGCCGGGAAACCAACCGCACCGGCCAGAAACACGATCGCCAGCGTTCTGGGCAATGCAATTCAGGAAATCATGGTTTATCCAGCCGGCATTCCTATTCAAGATCCGGACCTCATATATCTAGACAGAGTAAAAGCTGAGATCGAACAACAAAATCAACAAGTTCAACAGAATCAGCAAATTCAACAAGATGAAAACGAAAAGCTGTCATTAGAACAAAGCCAAAACGAAAGCCAATCCGTTAGCCAAAACTCCTCCCCAGACGAAAATCTCCACCCCACCCCCGAACAGGAGTCAGAAATGAACTCAAACGATGATCCTAGAATCGCTGCACTCAGAGACCAGCGCTTCAACTACCCGCCTCCTCCGATGATCAGCGGACAACCGGCAGCCGGCTTCAGCAAAATTCCATCCGGGGCAGCTTTGACTCCGCACCAATTACTCTCCAAGCTGCAAACGGTCGTCGACGAAGCAACGAGCTATGCACCGCCGCCGCCTTCCGGTCTGCCCTCAACTCCACCGCTTGTACCTTCGCGCGGATTCAGCCGCGTCGAAGGCAACCAGAATTTCCAACCAGAAGGAGAAGCAATTGTCACCGTTGTCGATTTTACCGCCGACTTGCAAGGACAGTCAGCGCCACAACCGCGCCAGGCGAGCCTGCACGATGCTCTGAGCCAGGTGCTCCGTCAAAGAGATGCATGGAAGCAGTCACAACCGCAGATGAATGCGCCGGTTGCGCACTCAGTATCTGATGGCTGGTGGTCCTAGTCCTTCACAGTAGTTTTCCATAAAAAAACCAATCAGAGCAAGGACCTGCTGAGCAACATCTACAAAGAGACGGGAGTAGATTTACTAGCAACACCTGTAACTGCCGATTCGAGGCTGCACGCAACTCCCACTTCAAACGCGAGGGCCCCGGGACACCTCGCGCATAGGGAGCTTCGTTACGACACCTCTGGGGGGCAGTGCAAGAAGCAATATTCCTATATCATCATTGTACATACTTATGTATGCATGTCAATACTGGCTCAAAGATATTTCTTGTCAGGTCGACATTAAAAGCCGGGGCAGAGAACCACCCGATTGACCCGGTCTTCAGAAGATTAATTCTGGCAGCACGCGCCCGGCTGCATTTTGGGGCGTTCACGTTGCTTTCACGTAACCTTGACTACTATTTGTGAGTAGCCCTGACGCCCCCAGAGCCCACAAATGCAAAACCGCGCTTTTTCGCCGGACGAGTCGGCTTTTACTCGCAACTCTCTTACCAACAACCGCAAAGCTTCAAAACCAGGTCAAACGACCCGGCTTTTTGCGCTCTTGACCTTGTTGGTCATCGCGTTTTGCGCTACCGCCGAAGGTGCTTTCGCTAGAGGCGGCGGTGCACAGTGGCAGCGTCAGCAGGAATGGAACAAAACCCACCCGTTGTCGGCTCTGCACGACGCCCAGCCGCGTCCAGATTCAAACTGCGAAGGCACCGCATACTGCCACGAATCGAAGCCGGCTCCGGACAGAACCAGACTGCGCGACTACAGACTGATGATCGAATTGTCCAAGCAACGCAAGAAGAACCAACAAGGTTCAAACACGGGTAACAAGGGTTATCAAAACAACTTCACCAAAGAAAAACCGAAGTTCCCAGAAGATCCAGCCGGCAACCCCCAACAGGCCGAGGCAGCTGTTAACAGCGTCGAACAAGGCGCTCAAATCGGCGGCGCTCCTCAGCAAGCTCTTCCCAACGCAGTTAGCGACATGCAAGGTCAAATGCAAGCAGCAGGCGATGCCATGCAAAACGGCAACTGCGATGCACTCACCGATTACATTCCAATGCTTCTGGCAGGCAACATAAATGTAGCAAACGAAGCAGTCGGCACGAGCGGAAGCACCAGGGCTCCTTTCCGTCCAGTTTCACAAGCAATCGGCATGGTCCAGAAGATGTACCACAGGGTTTACGTCCCGATGGCTCTTCTTCTTTTGCTGCCGGGCGCCGTTATTCTGCAAATGAAGATCATGATGTCGCAATTCACAAACCCTGACGAGGACGCACAGGGCGGACCGTTAGGACACATCCTGCGCGCCATGGTTGCTCTCTTTCTAATTCCTTCTACGCAATTGATCATGAGCTACTCGATTGACGTCGGTAACTCAATGACTTATTCAATCGCTCAGCAGTTCACCGCCAATGAAATCGTTCAATGGGCAGTCGGACAGCAAGAAGCCAAAGAAGCTAAAGGCAAACTGAAAGACGGCCTCGATCCTCAAGAATTCAAAGACCAAACATTCCAAATGGCTTCCGGTATGATCAATATGTCGATGGGAATTGGCTTGTTGATCCTCGCAGCATTTCAACTGGCCATGAGCTGCTACTTGTTCCTTATGGGACCAATCGCCGCCGCCCTCTACGCATGGCCGGGCAGTGTCGGCAAACTTTTCAAACCAGTCTTTATTAATTGGGTAAATGCAGTAGTAACACTATCTCTCTGGAGATTCTGGTGGGTCCTTATCGTGTTCGTCATGGTCACCCGCATTTCCTGGCTCAAGGAAATTGGTGAATATGTCCCGAACACCGAATGGGAAGGACTCATGCTCATGTGCTTCATGGTAATGATGATGTACGTACCCTTTGCACCATTCGAGTTGAAACCGGGCGAATTGGTCGACAGATTGCTCGAGAAAGCCAGAGAAGCCAGCGAAAATGGCGCCAGCGGCGGGAAGAAAGGCGGCTCTCCGCACCACCAAGGTAGAGCGTAGTCATTGGTTTTCAACCCGGAGAGATTCTACAGTGAATAACCTGAAAAACCGAAGATTATCAACCGCATTCAGCCTGCTGACACTGGTGGCGATCTTATTCTCGACAGTGAGCGTCTCAGCGCAAACGAGTCCATGCCAGAATGCGGCAAATCATAAGTGCATAAGATGCGTACAGTGCCAGCAAGGCGAAGCGCATGAATGCACTAAATGCGACGACTGCAAAAAAGAGAAAAATAATTGCTCGAAGTGCGCCTCAGGTATTAGCTTGCAATTGAAGGGTTCAGCGGGTAAGGGCAGATCAGGTTTGAAGATCGGAACAGTTTCAACCTACGATCATTCTCACCCAAAAGGCGGTTCTGACTCCCAAGCTTTGGCATTGACGCCGGGCGGTTATTCCACGATGGGATCACAACAACCGTCGGAACAGCAAAATTTGAAGCAACAACAGTCTTTACTAAATCAAATACAAAACCAGAAGCAGATGCAGTCTTTGTTGCAATTGCTTCGTCAAAAACCGACTCAAGCGAAGCTCGATCAGGTTCAAGATCAGAAGGACCAGCAGCAGAGTCATGGCAAACTTGCCAAAGGTAAGAACGGTAAGAAAGACAAGGAAAGCACGCAGCTCGGAATTGGCGCGAAAGGGCAGGGCAGTTTCACTACCACTGGCTCAAACGGACAAGGAAACGGCAATTTCATTGCCTCTGGCTCAAACGCAAAAGGTCCGGACATCTACAATACCTCTGGTTCAAATGGGCAAAATCAGAACCGCGCTGGTGGAAATGGACAGAACGTCAAAGTGCCGGGCAATCTTAATGCCTCCGGTTCAAACGGACAAGGTCAAAATAGCACTGGTGGAAACGCTTCGAACGTCAAACTGCCTGGCAATCTCAATGCCTCCGGCTCAAACGCACAAGGTCAAAACAGCACTGGCGGAAGTGGACTGAACTTCAAATGGCCGGGCAATTTCTTTGGCTCTGGCTCCAACGGACAAGCTCAGAACAACACTGGTGGAAACGCTTCGAACGTCAAACTGCCTGGCAATCTCAATGCCTCTAGCGAAAACGGACAAGGACCGGGCACCGCTGGTGGAAATAATCCTAATGTCAAATTGCCGGGCAATCTCAATGGCTCAGCAAATGGAAACGTCCAAGCTAAACTGCCGCAGGTAAAAGTAAAAGGTCAGTTGGGCACTCTGCAGGGTCAAGCTCCGCTTTTGAAAGCCCAGGTGCCAAAGCTTGGAGTGAAAGTGCAAGGTCAATTGCCGAACATTCAAGGTCAGCCGCCAAATATCTCGGGCAACTTGCCGAATGTCTCGGGCAACCTGCCGAATGTCTCGGGCAACCTGCCGAATGTCTCGACCAACCTGCCGGCGATTTCACTGCCCAATAGTCCTCCAATTCAGATTCCACAAATTCAGCTTCCGCAAATGCAATTGCCGCAACTTCCTCAGTTAGGTAATCTGCCTCAGCTGCCGTTTACTCAAGGACAACCACCGCAGGGCACTGGAACACAGCTACCGTCCGGTCAGCTCGGGCAACCTTCGCTAAATCCGGTTCCGATTCCGCAAGCAGCGATTCCGCAAGCAGCGCTACCCCAGCAGACCCAGCAGCTGACACCAGCACAGTTGCAGCAGCGCAGAGCGCAGATGCTGGCGGCACATCGCCAAGCTCAACAACAGGCTCTGCAGAATGCGTTACAGCAGCAACCCAACAATCAAAATCTGCAACAGGCATTGCAGCGCTATCTGCCCCAAGGTGGCGGCGCCTTTAATGTCGGCGCTGGTGGCGGAGGCGGCGGCGGCGGTGGCGGCGGCGGTGGCGGCGGCGGTGGCGGCGGCGGTGGCGGCGGTGGCGGTGGCGGCGGCGGCGGTGGTGGTGGCGGCGGCGGCGGTGGCGGCGGTGCCGGCGGCGGACAGAACAACGCAAATATATTGCAGAACGAGGTCTACAAAACGACCTACATGAAGGAAGCGGAAGCTAAGGCTCAGGCTCTAATAGCCGACCCACGCAAAGCTACCAATGATCAAATTCAAAAAACTCAATTCTTAGCGGCGGAGAGAGCTGCCGGTCTGGCTCGACAACCGAAAAACTCGACGCCATCAGCCAAAGCTGCCGGGCAGGCTCAAGCGAACCAGGCGGGCAACTCAGCTGCCGACATTGCCAGAGAGCAAGCAGTCCAAGCCATCGACTACTGCTCGCGCTTCATGAAGAACTTCACTGCCCAGGGCGGCAATAAGTGGAATAGATTCCGCGATCAGGTCTTTGTGCCGATGGCCATTCTCCTATTGCTGCCCGGCGCAGTAGTCTGCCAGGTCCGGGCAATTATCTCGCAAGGCTCTCCTATCGTCGGTCAGGTCAGCCCGATTGAAGGGATTAATCGCAGCATAATTGCAGTTTTCCTCATTCCAGGAAGCTATTTAATCTGCAATTACGCAATCGA
>JADZFV010000546.1 GCA_020854255.1 Candidatus Melainabacteria bacterium
GAAAGCGCCTGCCGATAGTAATTCATCGCAGAAGTATGGTCGCCCTCTGCTTCCTGTATTGAACCAAGAGCCATCAAAACAGGCGCGACCTGCGAACTATTGCCACCATAGCGGCTCGTAAGTATCCCCAGGAGCTTTTGATACAGCGCCTGAGCTTCGCCAGTCTTATCTTCCAAAGCCAGAGTAGCTGCCAGCTTGAGCATGCATTTCTCTTCGTCGGCAGCGCGTTTCGATTGCTTTTGAACGAGAGCATAAGCCTTTCGAAACTTACTTTCCGCCAGAGACAAGCTTTGCTGATCTAATGCTTTCTGCCCGTCGGCATACAGGTCAGCCCACGAAACAGTTGCAGCAAACGCAGCCGGACAAGACAACAAAGCTCCTTGCCCGCCTACAAAAAAGGCGAGCATGGCCAGTTGGCGCTGTACGCTGCTTTTCTGACGCTTACTGGAGCTAGTCAATACCTTCACGAGCTTCTCCGCATGGGATTCCTTCGAAGGATTATATTTTAACAAGTTTGTGCTGACAAAAACTAACGCTCCCCTAGAACCTCTATTTCAGCAGCCAACAAGGCTGGATTGTCCATGGCACCGGGCCAATCGATGTTGTAGGGCTCGATGATTCTTCCTTGTTCGTCAAAATAGCCCTCTTGCGTGAAGAACTGAGTTCGTTCGGCAGAAATATTGTCGACCCATCGATAGGCGACACATGCGGATTTTATGACTACGGGACCGAATTTTGCTTCCGCTTGCCGCTTCTTGATTGTTGCTTTAGGAACACTGTCATCAAGCCACTCAGCCATTGAATAATGCGCCACATCATAGGCGATAAACTCGAGCGCCTGATTGGCCAACTCACACGGCAGCATAAACAATACCCGCAGTATCGGCTGTTCCTTGAAGTTTGCGCCATTGGGAGCCCGCCAATGTGCGACCACGAAATGCGACTCTTTAACGTACGCGCACTCCCACATCAGCGATGAAAAAAACTGATCAAACGCTTTCTGGGAAGTAACAAGTGTGACGGACGATTCCACTACGGCAATATCGGTCTTGCGAGGGGCATGGATTCCACTAAAGAATTAAACCACAATCGACTGAGCGGCTAAACGGCGAAGGACCGGAATCATTTGCGCCACGGATTGATAGCGGTCCGCAGCTTCGAGCTGGGTATGCGCCGCTTCATTACTGGCTTCAGCTCGACTTGCTCAAATGTGTTTTCGGCGGCAAGTTCATTTTCTGTCTGATCAGCGGCAACCCCTGCTGAGCCCTTATCTCTCCGGCTTCCATGGTGAGATGAATGTCGTTGTCATTCTTTGAGCACATTGAGATACCGGTAAATTCTTTGGTATAAGCCGGCCCGGCAACATCGCGCCACTGCCGCACAACCGCTATATAAGACAGATCTTGTCCTTTATCTAATAGGCAAAGCCCAAGGAATTCTGTTAAGCCGCGCCAGCTCAGCCTTCGCAGCTCCAAGCCAGGCGAGGTTCCACGTTTTGCCCGCCTGAGGCCGCTCTAAGCAAGCGTCCCGCGTTACATTGCAGCAGCCGGAAATTGACTCCCGGCTCAATCAGACCATAATGGGGGCATGTTAAATCGCTGGACCACAACTATGGTAATGCCGATGCCCTCCGGGAGGGGGGTGCAATTGCCACACGTGGACCGGTACAAACGTCCCAAGTAAATACGTTTAGTTAAGACCTAGACTCACCCTACTAAGTGTTGCATTGCCCTCTCTTCCTGTGGAAGAAGGGGCTTTTTGTTTTGGAGGTTTTTTCAATGTCACAAGTAAATCCCACAGCCGACGTGCCAGAGTATTGTTTTGCTACCAGAGCCATTCACGAAGGTCAGGAACCAGATCCGACAACCGGCGCTTTGATTACACCCATCTATCAAACATCTACATTCGTTCTTGAAGAGCTGGGCGTCAATAAAGGCTATCAATACGCCAGAACACACAACCCAACCCGCACCGCTCTTGAAGAATGTCTGGCATCTTTGGAAAACGCCAGATACTGCCTGGCGTCAGCCTCAGGTTTGTCGGCCGCTGCTACCGTTATAAACCTTCTCTCCGCCGGCGATCACGTCATAGTCGGTGAGGATGTTTATGGTGGTGTCTACAGATTATTCGAGCGCGTCTTTTCCAGATATGGTCTGACTTTCACATACATCGACGGAAAAGATTTGAAGGCAATCGAACAGGCGATTACACCTAAAACAAAAATGGTTTGGCTGGAAACGCCGACAAATCCTTTGTTGCGCCTGGCGGATATCAGGAAAGTTGCAGAACTAACGAAATCTCGCGGGCTGATTTTTACTGTCGATAATACATTTGCCACTCCATACTTCCAACGCCCGATTGAACTTGGTGCCGATGTCGTAATTCACAGCACCACAAAGTATATCTCAGGACACAGCGACATCATCGGCGGTGCCGTAATAACATCGAATGATGAACTCTATGAAGTTCTCAAATTCCATAACAATGCAGTTGGTGCAGTGCCTGGTCCGTTCGACTGTTTTCTCGCACTGAGAGGTGTGAAAACCTTGGCACTGCGCATGAAAGAACATCAGAGAAATGCCTTTGCTGTTGCGCGCTTTCTCGAGCAACATCCCGGTATTGAAGCAGTTC
>JADZFV010000547.1 GCA_020854255.1 Candidatus Melainabacteria bacterium
ATTCCAGTATTGCGCGCCCTGAGTCTTTCCATCGCTGCCGGTGCCACGTGACATAATTTGATAGGTGCCGGTAGAAGCTGGTGTCCATGGCAATCTCCAGCGTCTAAAGGAGAATTTGCCATTATCCGAATCATCAAGTCTTGCAAGGTTCCAGGTTTTTCCGCCATCAATAGAAACATTTACAGACGCTATGCCGCTGCCGCCATCGAATGCAATCCCTTCAATCTCAAAAGGTTTTCCCGCTTTCACCACATCGGAAAAATCCGGTCGCACCACTATTGAGCGAACATTCATAAGATTGATTGGCACAGTGTCTTTCGCAAGATTCTCCGGCGTTTCACTGGCGTTTGCATTCTTCGGAATACGATATGCCTTTTCCATCCAGAAGCCGTCAAACTTGCTCGGCAACACTTCAATTTTGTGCAGAGACTTTACCCAATAAGTCGCATACCAACCAGGCACCACCAGACGCAGAGGATACCCATTCAGCATCGGCAGCGACCGTCCATTCATTTCGTATGCCACCAGTACTTCGTCGCTTAAGGCATGATCAATTTCGAGTGCCTTGACGAATTTATGCATGCTATACAACGGTGGCTCATCGAGTCCAGCAAAAGTTACTTGCATAGCCTGAGCTTTCACACCTGCACGACTCAACAAATCCTTCAAGCGCACGCCTGTCCAGCGAGCATTACCAACTGCACCATGCCCCCACTGTCCGCCGGCCACCTGCGGAGTAAAAAGACTTCTAGAATTGCCGGAGCACTGATTGACTGCAACGACCGATACAGGATCGAACAGTTTTTTCAATTCGTCAATTGACAGTGAATAAGGTTTTTGGACATGCCCTGCCACTGAAAGTTTAAACGTTCGCGGGTCCACCGCCGTGGGAATACCAGAAAAATGCCAGCGCACAAAAAAGGCTTCATTCGGCGTGAGATCCTGGCGGAAATAAAACAGAGGTGTCTCCAGTTGCGGAGGCCTGTCTGTCAGCATTATCAGCTCTTCTTTCTCGGGAAAGCGGGCTACTGAAAAGCCTTCCTGGACTTTGAAAAGTGGTTCTTGATTCGCCTGATCTGGAAGCGAAGTTGAACAGGCGGACAAACCACCGGCTGCAACAGTTGCCGCCAGAAGCAAGAATTTCCGCCTGCTCAGGTGATTGTTTTCGAGTAGATCACTTGCCGCTATGTGCGTCCCGTCTTGATGCGTTCTCATTGGTCGGAGCAGTTACTTCCGCGTTTTTGGTGCAGCTGACCGCTTGCTTAACCGGCAGACGCTGCTTCTGCCAAGCTTCCACTCCACCTGCCAGTCGAGAATCAGCCCCGGATGATTCTGCGGGGTGTTTTTGATCTCGCCCACCGCACTTACGCCGGCCAACACCGGATCAGCCGTAATTGCAAGACCGACCATCGCTATCAGTGCAACCGAGAGGAGCTTTCCAAACATAATTACAACTCACATACACCATTCAAAGAAGGAAGTATAACGCTTTATCCGACTCTTCTCTACCTGTGTACTTTTGCTTTTGCAAATTCGTTGCTGTATTCAGATTCCGGCAGCATGTTGTATCCGGCATAGTCGATGGAGATCACTTCTCCGTTGAAGTCAAAATCGAATTCGGCATACTCGCCGACACTGTTGTATCCATTAGCTTTGGCAATCTTAAGGCGGTTTTCGCCAGCCAGCTCCAAAACCTGCTCTTCCTGGTCGCGACCGAATGGAAACCAGGTATTGGGATCAACACCGATGAGATTCCTTCCTGATTCGACTATAGCCAGATCGCCCCAAAAGCTTGTGTAGATACCTTCGAATTTCCTGAGTTGTTCGATAGTTTCGCTGTCGGAGCTGTCGGCGCTGTACTGGAAGTGCTCGAGAACAGAGACGAGCCCGCGCGCCATGAAAGACGCTTCGCCGTCAATACAATTGGTGAGAACGACGACTACCAGACGTTCATCCGCTTCGCAAATCGTCTTGGTTCGCTGTCCGGGAAACGCGCCACCATGCCCGTAGACTTTTCGATCGACTACAGTTTCGATTTGAAAACCCAACCCGTATTCTTCGCCGATCTGTGAATTCTTCACTTTCCACTGAGTGCGCTGCATTTCCTTTTTGGACTCATCGCCGAGCAACTTCTTAGAACCTACAAAGTGAGCGTCGAAGTATTTGCACAAGTCTCCAGCCGTAGAGCAAAATCCGGTCGCCGATGCCATTTGCCTGGTATCAATAGTTTTCTCAATCGGTTGTCTGAGCTTTTCACGGCCGCGCCTTGTATAACCGACGACCAATCGCGAAAGAATTCCTTCATTGAAGTCTGTGGTCGTGTTGGACAATCCGAGGGGCTGAAGAATTTTTGCCTGAACATAACTGCCGAAAGGCATGCCGTATACTTCCTCAACCACACAACCCAGAAGCGCGTACCCGAAATTCGAATACTTCATTTGCTTGTTGGTATCAAATACGAGGTCACAATCCATGATCGCTTTCTTGAAATCAGCAAGATCGTGAAAGCTATTGGTCAGTTGCCAGAAATTGGCGTCTTTTCCATCCCTGATCATGCCTGCGCTATGAGACAGCAATTGGCGAATCGTCACCTTTTCCATACGATGGTCTTTGTGGTCGCGCAGCCATGGTACGTACGCTGCCACAGGCTGATCGATGTGCAAAAGCTTTTCTTCAGCCAACTGCATAATTGCAGTGGCGGCAAATGTCTTGGAGTGAGAGGCAATCCGAAAAACATGATCGGTGGTTAGAGGCTCCCGCTGTTCTGTATCGGCATACCCATATGCCTTCAAGAATTCAATCTTGCCTTCAATAGCGATGGCGACGACAAAACCGGGCATTTCCATGCGTTCGTAGCGAAATTGAAGCCAATGCTCTATGAATGGCACTGCTCGCGAGACAACATCTTTGAACATAACCTTCTCCATTGCTTGCTTCATGATTTTCTTCACTTGCTGTTGTTGTTAATTACCGTCTGCTACCAGGCGAGCAAAAGCAATTGACTCCGTGAACGTTGGCTTGCGAATTTCCTTGTTGCCTTCGTACCAATAGGTTCCTTCCCAATATCCAATCGGCCGATTGGCATCATCCAAAATTATGCGCACCACTCCCTTCCCAACACCATCGCGATGCGGCGTCGCTGAGAGTGGTGGCAATTGTTCCGGCTGAAAATGTTTCACCGACGAGCTATCGATCACATTGATACTCTGGTATCGAATGATGCTCCCATTGATTTCAATTTCCTCAACCGGACCTTGACGGTCTATAACAATGGCGACATGGCCGCTGTTGGATTTTCTCTTGACGCCATCGGCCGGCTCGGGTTTTTTCCAGGCGATAAAGTCACCACGTCGCAATTCTGCAACTCGACTTACCTTCAACCAACCTCCGGTCGGCGTGGCACTTTTGAGATCTTTGAAAAACTGCATAAAGACCTTTGCTTGGGGATAGTTTCTTTCCGGCTGCAGATTTCTTATCGCTTCATATTGGCGTGGAAATTCCGAAAGAAGATAACTTGCAAATCCCGAGCAATCGGTATCAGCCTCGCAACGTCCATTACTGTAGCTCTTCACTTGCTTCGCGGCCGGAACCTGATTATGCCTGTAGCGAACCTGCTCAGCATTGTTAAATACCCATTGTGCCCTTTGAAAAATTCTCTCGGAGGGAGAAACAATTTGCCCGGCATAACTCGTTTGTGCTGATGCTGCACCACAGATGGTAGCAAGACCGATCAGGGCAATGAAGACCGAATTTGGTGATATGGCGTGCTTTTTCATCGCGCTTCCAGCCCACCTAAGAGTTTTTCCAATTCTTCCAGATTTGCAGGCAATTCTGATTGTAAGAAATCGATCAGTGCATTTCTCAAACTCGAAAGTCTATCAGGGTCCATGGCGCCGAAGTTGTCTGGAGGAAAAAGCCGCACTATCGTCAAATCGCCTGCCGGTGCGCTGGCATCTTCCAGCAAAAGATAATTCTTGCCGCCGATATTGACGTTGAAGCGAACGCAAAAAGTCGACGACCGGTCGCTTTGCGGCTGCTGCAAAACAACATGCGCTCCGGCTGAATTTTGCCACTTTTCTCTGACGCGCACTCTTGTACCCGGCTGAACGGGCTCTCCTGCAACGACCAATTGCCAGTTTACGGACTGCATGATGCGCATATTCTCGCATGGAGGGCTGCATTAAGCATGATTGCTGCAACCAAAGGGTGACACTTGGCTTCACATGCAATTGGACATCACTGGGGTGGGGGGCAGGCAGATGACCCTTTCAATCGATCGGCGCCCTGTCCGAGCTTTTTCAATAGTTCTACCAGTTGGCGCTGCTCCTCCTTTGTAAGAGGAGAGACGGCCAATTCAAGATGCTTTTGGTGTTCGGCAAAAGCCACTTTTATCTGCTTTGTCCCTTCCTTTGTGAGACTGACGATGCGCACTCGCCGGTCTGATGGAGAATCAAGACGCTCCACCAGTCCTTTTTCCTCCAGGCGGTCTACCGCAGTTGTAATAGAACCGCTTGTAAGCAAGACCGTTTTGCCGATTGTATTGACCGGCAAAGGGCCTTTGTGAAGCAAGACCTCGAGGACGGCAAAGTCAGTCAGGCTCATGCCCAGACTGGCAATACTAGAAAGCGCATGACTTTCAACAGATCGCCCGGATTTCCACAATGAAAGCCAGATTTTCGTACCCGCAGAACCTGCCGTATTTACAGCTGAATTTGCGCCTTTTCGCTCGCAGTCAGACTCGGTCATTGTAATGATTTTTCCATTTTCCTTGAATTCAAGTATCTTGCTTTCAAGATATCGTTGATTGATGAAAGCGTCAACTGGCGTATCCTGTCCCACTCTAACGAACCTGAAAGTAACTACGCCTTTAGAGGCGAACCCATCTGCCGCCCGGACGATGCCCGGCATCTTTTGTTAACAGAGATGTCCGGAAGTCTCCAAAGTCCAACTGGGTGGGCTCAGCTCACAGGTGCTGCAGCGGTTTATCATGGGTATGTAGTGGACAACCGCGTTTAATCTTTGAGGTAAAAGTCAAGCAATGGCAAAGGGGTTGCCGGGTCAGGACCTGGACGACGAACTCGACGTTGAGAAAGAACAGAAGACAAAGCCAAAGCGGCCGCGTCTATATAAAGTACTGCTCCACAATGATGACTTCACCACAATGGAATTTGTAGTTTTTATTCTGGAGACGGTTTTCCACAAAAACAAAAATGACGCGGTTAAGATTATGTTAGCGGTACATCAGCAGGGTCTCGGTATTGCCGGAGTTTATCCGCATGAAATTGCCGAAGCCAAATGCTCAAAAGTCTCAGAACTAGCCCAGCTCAATGAGTTTCCGCTCCTTTGCACAACTGAAGAAGAGTAATACAACATGATTTCCAAGGAATTACAAGACACCCTCAATCTGGCTTTGGCGGAAGCGGCAAAGCGGCGGCACGAGTATTTGACGCTAGAACATCTCTTGTATGCCCTATTGGAAGACAAAGCGGCTTGCGACATTATCAAGGCGTGCGGCGGCAGCGTAAAAGAGATTCGCAGGCAGCTTGATGAATTTCTCAGTGAAAATATGGAGCAGCTTCCCAACGGCGTCGATGCAATGCCCTCCTACACTGCCGCACTGGAGAGAGTATTGACCAGGGCTTACATGCAAGCTGAGTCTTCCGCCCAGACCACCATCGACAGTGGCAATGTACTGGCGGCTATGTTTCAGGAAAAACGCTCACATGCAGTTTACCTGCTTGAAAAAGAAGGCATATCCCGCCTCGATGTACTTTCTTACATTTCGCACGGCATCTCAAAAGTCGAGGCAGGGAGAGCAACAGGCAAAAGCCCCACACCGGAGCCGGCAGGTGAGGGCTTTGGCTGAAACGGTGACGATGACGACTCGGGCCGAGCCGTGAATGATCCTCTGGAAGCCTATACCTCCAATCTAATCGAACGCGCCGCCAAGGCGAAAATCGATCCGCTTATAGGTAGAGAAAACGAAGTCAAACGCACTATTCAAATTCTCTGCAGACGCCGCAAAAACAATCCGGTTTATGTTGGCGATCCTGGTGTGGGAAAAACAGCGATTGCTGAAGGTCTGGCGCTGAAGATTCAACGTGGAGAAGTGCCGAGCGCACTCAAGGACTGCAAGGTCTATTCTCTCGACATGGGAGCACTGCTTGCCGGTACTCGCTTTCGAGGCCAATTCGAACAACGCCTGAAATCAGTGATCAAGGCGCTGCAAGACATTCCCGGCGTGATTTTGTTTATTGACGAAATTCACACCATAGTAGGAGCCGGGGCAGTCAGCGGCGGCAGCATGGATGCGTCTAACATTTTGAAGCCGGCTCTGGCATCGGGCGAACTGCGCTGCATTGGTGCCACCACTTATCCGGAATTCAAGCAAGCCTTCGATAAGGATAAGGCACTGGCCAGACGTTTTCAAAAAATCGATATCAGCGAACCGTCGATTGAGGACACGATCAAAATACTGAATGGATTGAAGTCATATTACGAAGAACATCACGGTGTAACTTACACGGAAGACGCCATAACGCAAGCAGCGGAGTTGGCTGGAAAACACGTCAATGACAGCTTCTTGCCTGACAAAGCGATAGACGTCATGGACGAAGTCGGTGCATCAGTAAAACTGATGGAAGAAAAAGACCGACCTTCGAAAGTGATTACCGTGCACGATGTAGAACTTGTTGTCGCCTCGATGGCGAAGATTCCACCCAAATCTGTTTCCGGCTCCGACAAGGACAAACTGAAGAGCCTCGAACAAGAATTGAAGAACGTACTTTTCGGTCAGAACCACGCCATCGAGCAGGTCGTCAAAGCGATAAAACTCTCGAGGGCTGGGCTGAGCCAACCGACAAAACCAATCGGATCTTTCTTGTTCTCGGGACCGACCGGTGTTGGAAAAACAGAACTGGCAAAACAATTGGCCAAAGTGATGGGTGTAAATTTCCTTCGCTTCGACATGAGCGAATATATGGAAAAGCATACTGTCTCCCGATTGATTGGTGCTCCTCCCGGATACGTTGGTTTCGATCAAGGCGGACTTCTGACAGATGCGATCAACAAAACACCGCATACTGTTTTGGTGCTGGACGAAATCGAGAAAGCTCACCCGGATATCTACAATATCCTCTTGCAGGTTATGGATCACGCTTCTCTTACGGACAACAACGGCAAGAAAGCCGATTTCCGCAATGTCGTTTTGATCATGACCACCAATGCCGGTGCTCGCGAAATGACAGCCGATGACATAGGTTTCAAAGGCAGGGTCTCAGAAAACCAGGAGAAATCCGATTCATTCTCGCAATCAAAAATTTCTATTGCTCAGGGCAAAGGAAAGAGCGCGGTCGAAAGAACATTCAGTCCGGAATTTAGAAACCGATTGGATGCCTGGGTCGTCTTCAATCAGCTGACTTACAGCGACATAACCCGTGTTGTCGACAAGTTCGTCAATGAAGTACGAGCCCAATTGTTCGAGAAGAACGTTGAAATCGAGCTCGATGAACCTGCTCGCAAGTGGTTTGCCGATAAAGGCTTCGATAAGCTGTTCGGCGCTCGCCCAATGAGCAGATTGATTCAACAAAAAATACGAGAACCGCTCGCCGAAGAGATTCTATTTGGTAAATTGGAACATGGCGGAATTGCAAAAGTCTCCACAGAAGGCGACGAGATCAAAGTCGCCTGCGTCGCTGCCGAAAAAGGCAAAGAGAACAAAGATGCAAAAGAAGCCAAACAAATTGAGAACACCAGAAAAAACGAAAAACCGATGGATGACGCAAAAGATAGCATCATAGAAACGCCAAAAGCAGACAAAGCACCGCAGCCCATCCTGGAAGCTACAGCAGAAGAGGACAGCAAAGAGGGCTGATGTCATTTCTCAGGTCAAGGCAGTTTGTAGCCGCACTCGCGTTCTTGAATCTTTTGCTGCTGCCGCCTGCCGCTTTTGCAGAAACGCTGGCCATAAAAGCTGGAAAGCTGATCAATACTCAAAATGGGTCGGTCGAGAAAGACCAGGTTGTCATAGTTGAAGACGGCTTATTCAAAGCAGTCGGCACTAACCTGACAATGCCGAAAAACGCGCGACTGATCGATCTTTCTTCAAAAACGGTCCTGCCTGGTTTGATAGATTGCCATACTCACCTTACCGATCAGACGAGTTTGGATCCGATAATCGAGCTGCAAAAAACAGCCGCGCAGAAAGCATTCGAATCGATCCCTTATGCAAAACGCACTGTAGAAGCCGGATTTACCTCGGTTAGAGATGTCGGCACTTACAGAGCATTCGTCGACCTGGCACTGCGCGATGCCATCGCGCGTGGTGATGTTGTCGGACCAAGAGTTTTTTGTGCCGGTTGCTATGTCACCATTACCGGTGGCGGAGGCGCGCTCACCGGTTTTGCCCCGGACATAAAAATGCCCGTTGATCTCGAATTCGGCAAATGTGACGGTCCATGGCAGGTGCGCGCACGCGTCCGCGAACTTGCGCACAGAGGCGTGGATTGCATCAAAATCATCGCCACTGGTGCTGTTCTCGCGCACGGAAGCAATCCCGGCGCTCAAGAATTCACGCTTGAAGAAATGCAAGCTGCCGTGGACGAAGCCAGAAAATTCGGACTGAAAGTGGCAGCCCATGCCCACGGCACTCAAGGCATCAAAGACGCCGTCAAAGCAGGTGTTGCGTCAATAGAACACGGGACCTGCCTTGATGAAGAATGCATCGCGCTTATGAAAGAAAAAGGCACTTATCTGGTCGCCGATATTTACGACGACGAATTCATTCAGGGCGAAGGAAAAAAACGCGGCATGCCCAAAGACTTTCTGGAACACGACCACAATCTCGGGCAGATTCAGAGAGACAATTTCGCCAAAGCGGTGAAAGCCGGAGTCAAAATCGCTTTTGGTACCGATGCCGGGGTCTATCCTCACGGGCAAAACGCCAAACAATTTGCCTGGCAGACCAAGTATGGACAAACTCCAATGGAGGCGATTCAGTCAGCCACCATCAACGCCGCCGACCTGATCGGCAAAAAGGCTGAACTGGGTTCGATCAGTCCGGGCAAGAAGGCAGACCTGATTGCCGTCGAAGGCGATCCTCTGACTGATATCTTGATTTTGGAGAAGGTTAAATTCGTCATGAAAGACGGCAAAGTGGTTAAGGAATAGTCAGGCAACGGGTTTCAGGGTGCCGCGCAGAACCTATATATATAGGACGCCGCCCGCACTACAAAGCTTTCGGTCATTCAGGTCTGTATTCGCGTTTGCATTTAACATCCTCGAAACCTTTCACTGGTAAGCAATAGGGGTACGGGTGCAGGACAGATTTAATGATCGCCTACGTATTTCCCCCATTTGTCACGGAGCCCCGCATTCGTACCATGATGCTACCTTCCTCATCAGTGTATCTACTTTCGCTGATAGCCTTCGAAAAACCGAAATGCCCTTACGGGGCGAGCCCTCTGGCATAATGGAAACAGGGTCTGTTTACCATAAAGCCAGGAGAAGCAAGGTTTCAGCTTTCCTGACAAACGAGATTTCACATGGGACGTCCAGAAAGACAAGAACGTTTTGACGCCACTGGCGGAGATGGCTCACCATCAAGATTACACTCTGAGGCGAGGGCTGCAGCTTACACTCCGGAAGGCAGAAACTTTTACTCATTCAACGGCGGACAAAAAACCTGGGATGCATCAGGACCGAACGATGCCATCGCGCCCTTGCCCGGCGAAACCAACATGCGCCGCTTCGATCACCGCAGGGCACCGTCAGAACTAGCTAAAAACAAGACATTCGGCCTTACCGATAAGACCAGCCCCGAAGGCGACAGAGTTTTTGAAGCACGCCCGGAAGGCGACAAGTCCGCTCCCAGGATCAATGTCGCAATGCAAGACTTGCAGAATCCGGATGCCGTCAAGCCGCACTTTGTAGTTAAGAAAGACGGCAGCATCGAGATGCGCGGCGACCCCGAAAAATTGAATTCCAAAGACATCAACATAGTTCTGGAGCGCGAAGACGGCGATCTCAACCCGACCGCCAAGCAAAAGAGAGCCGCAGACGAACTGGTCCGTTACCTTTCAGACCGCATTAGAAACAAGTATCCGGACGCTGCTCAAAATGGCGTCGAGTTGAACGACAAAGACGATGCTGTTTCGTCTTCGACAGAAAGGGCAAACAAACTGAGGCCGCCGGCAGATCAGCAAAACATGACTCCGGAGACACGGGCGGCGGCCGGACAAGCCAATCGCATGGGCGGCACCAACGGCGTCAACATGCCGCGCGAGTCGACCGATCGCATGGGTTCGTTCAATACCAGACAAGTCGACCGCCAGGCCGGTGAAACCGACAGAGCCGCTGCCACAAAGGAAGCTATTGCCGGACTGTTCAAGCCGGACGAAAGAGCTCCATACGAAACAACTCGCCGCCATCCTGATGGAGGTGTGAGAGCCGGTCGCTATGGCTTCTCGGGCAGGCAGATCAACAACTGGTTGGCTGGTCTGGACCTGGGAGATCCTCCTGATCCGGCCAAGATCGCAGAATTGATCAAACAAGGCAAATTGCCGAAGGGATTCAATGCCGCGTCCGTCGCCAAACTGAAAGGTATGGCCGACAAGATGGACA
>JADZFV010000548.1 GCA_020854255.1 Candidatus Melainabacteria bacterium
ACTACTCCCGCATTCCAGCTATATGGGCTGGAGCCGCATATATACGATATATTGGCCGAATTCGGCGTGCGCAAATGCTACAAACGCACATATCAGAGAGGGCAGCGTTTCGTTCAAGCGGCTGTCTATTTCTTTGCGTCGCCGGAAGGTGCTTACGGAGCCTACAATTACATGCGGCAGGGAGCGGCGACGATTGTAGTAAGAGGGGCCGGATCCAGCGAAGACGATCTGAGTATCTCGTTTTGGAAAGGACAGAGTTTTGTCCGGCTAACGCAGACATCTGAAGAAGATGAAGAGAGCAAGGAAGCCTTGCGCGCCATTGCCAAAGTAATCGATGCGGGTATCGCTCCTACATCCTTGCCGCCACTGGTTCTCAACCAATTGCCGGTGATCGATCGTGTGAACGGCACCGAGAAGTTGGTAATGGGGCCAAATTCTGCCCGTAAGTTTTTTCCGGCACCGTTTGTCGGCTCGCTATCCCTGGAAAGGGCGCGAGCAGCAGTAACTGCCGACTATCGTTTTCAAATTCCGCCGGAAAGGCTCAAGCTTCTGGTCATCGACTATGGAAATAAGTCTCTGGCAGGCTCAGTTTATGAAAACTATCGCAATGAGCTCGATGCTGAGCATGAGACTAAAGAGGTGAACGATGCTTCCACTCCTACAGGCATGGTCAGGCTGGATAATGGTTATATGCTTGTTCAATTGCGCGGCACGCGCATATTTGTAATCATGGGAGCGCGCAAGAGATTTTCGCCACTGATTTTGGCGCGTCAGATTCCATAACTTCTTTGAAAAGAAAAGCAACACCCTTGCCGGATGGGCAAGGGTGCTCAAAAATCGAGTTCTAAACTAGTCCCTTCTGTCTCTGCTTTCTTTCTGGTTCAACTTTGATGCTCTTTTTTCCAACTGCCGGCGCTCTTTGCTGCTGAGGTGTCCATCAGCGGCCATTCGGGCTCGTCTGTTTTCCAGCTGCGCTCTTTCCTTGTTCAGTTTGTATTGTTCTTGAGAAGTCAAACCTGCGCCGGGCTGTCCGTCGCCGCGTCTGTTCCATTCGTTGTGCCAGTTTTTTGACCGCCAATTATTGTATTGATTCCAATTGTTTTTGGAGATCCATCTGCCGTTGTCCCAGTGTCCATAACACCAATTGCTGTTATTCGGCGTGTAATTTTGGGACCATCCCCAGGGCTTCGATCCAAGCGACTGCCGGTCGTTGCTTTCTCTGTACACGTCTTGCGACAGCTGATCGAGTTGTTGGTCGATCAGTTGCTGATCGGCACGGCTTACGCCATCTCGCGACAGTTGCCATTTGAGAGCATTGATGTCGTCGAGCCGTCTTTGCAGGCGGTTGGCTTCTTCGGGGGTGAGGCTGCCATTGGCGCGGCCGGCGTTGATGCGGGACTGTTCGTTGGATACCAGTGAATTCAAATTCCAATGCTGAAAACTTGGCAAGTTAAGCCAGTTTTGGGCTTGCGCAGGGCTGGCCGATGTTGCCACAGCCGCTATTGCAAGCAAAGAAAGTGCTAGACGCTTCATATATTTTTCTCCAGAAAGCAAACCAATCTCACAGAAATTTCGACGACAGCATTGCACGATTTGATTCCAGGATGGTCGAAAATCTGCATTAGCTCGTGTTAATACTGGTTGAGGCGAGCAGGTGGCTCATCTCGACAATTCAACAGGCGGTGTGGCTCAGTTGCGGGATGCGAAATGTGCAATATTGCTCTATAGCCAATCGCACGGTTGTGTTGATAATCTGCAGACCTTCTATTGGTTTTTCTGGTTGAACGCATTCGAGAGTGCAATAAGTGCCGACCAAAACCGCGAGTATAAATACAATTGCGACGGCGAGAAAAACGCTGTGCTCACGAATGTCTTTATTGGCGCTGCTTCTATCCTCAATTCAGATATGCGATGCGAAAAGCGATACTGAAAAATTCGCATATGATTTGAAAACAGCATTGCAACACCTTGAGCGCCGGCATCCTGATTTAGCGCTATTCAGTCTTAAGGCCTCTTTGTCGAAGCAACCTAACAATATTCGCTCGCTGCTTCTCAAAGCAGAGGCTCTTTCAATGATGGAAAAATTTGACGAGGCAGATTCGGCAGCCAGTGCAGTTTTGAAGCAAGAGCCGCACAACTGCGACGCTCTTGTTTTGCGCAGCCGCATCAATCTTTGCAGCGGTCGTCTCAAGGAAGCTGAGAGCGATGCCAATGCGGCAATCAAGGCTAGTTCAAGAAATGCCAGCGCTTATCTGGCTCGTGCAGACGTTGCCCGCATCGCTCAAAAATTCAGGGAGTCGGCACTCGCTTGTGACAGGGCGATCCAACTGGATCCGCGCAACAGTCACATCTGGAGACAGTCCGCTGTGATTCGCAAAAGTCGTCGCGCGGATTCTGCAACGAAAAGGACCTTCGAGCAAGCAATCAAGCTGGCCCCTGATGACACTCGAAACTACGATGATTATGCTGAGTTTCTCAATTCCAGAAGAAAGTACGATGAGAGTCTGTCGCTTTGTAATAGGGCTCTTCAAATCGATCCCGAAGATGGTTTTGCCCTGATTAACAGAGCGCATTTGCAATTAGCCAGAAAAGATCAAGGGCGGGCACTTGCTGATATTGACAAAGCTGCAGCTGTACTTCCCTGGTCGGG
>JADZFV010000549.1 GCA_020854255.1 Candidatus Melainabacteria bacterium
AGCGGCGACAGAGATGGCGCGATTGCGGAATTAAGTCAATTTTTGCAACTGATTAACCCCTCCGACCCTCGGGCACAGCAAGCCAAAGAGCACCTGGAACAGCTCAAAACACGCTAATAACTACTCCGTTTTGCGCGATTCGCTACTGCATTTCGGCTCAAGTCTTTAATCTGCGCGTACATTTTCATTGGAATGACTACATGACAGCGCAAACACGGCCGCGCTCGTTTTACTTCGCGAAAACTGCCGGACGACGCATGGTGTCACCCCTGAAGTCAGGAGTCTCACTTCGCCAACACCAGGCGCTCGTATTACTTCGCCAGCACCGGGTCTTCCGCTATATCAGCCATTTCACCAGCTAAAATCGCGTGGCTTTCGTGAGCGTAGTTTTCGAACGCGTCCACAACTTTCATACGGAAAGCCTCGACAGCGGAGATTTGTTTGCGCGCGTTTGCCGCTTGCGGCGTACCCGGGGTGGTGCCGGCTGCGGCCTTGTAAATTTTCTGCAATTCGCGATCGACTACTTTGTCCAGAATGTCGCAGGCATCCGAAAGGCTGTAGCTATCAATGTTGATGTTCTGCGCTGGATGATCTTGCGGAGCAGCTTGTTGAGCGCCGGCGTCGTATCCGACAGCGACGTTTTCTCCAAGTTTTGGAGCGCCGTGTTTGTGCGAATTGAAAAGCTCGGACTGTTCCATCTTGCCGGATGCCACTCGGATAAGGTCGCCGAATAATTCTTTGGCGAGCGGACCCATCATCGCAATTGCCGCTTCCTCTCCTTGAATTGTCCAGGTACTGCGACCGTTCATTTGAGCCGGTTCTGCCACAAGGATCGGCGGCAACACATTGTCGGCATAGTCACCGGCCTTGAATCCCAAAGTCATCTCATTAGGGAAGAGGTAAATTGCGATGCGCTTTTCATCCCCCTTGACAGCCAGCGACCAAAAGCGCGTAGTGAGCCGTCCCTGATAAATTCGGCTGACCGGCTTGTACCAGACGGTGTCATCCCTGGTCTCCAAGACCGAAGGGCGCTCGGAAGAGACAAACAAGTCGCCGCCGACGGCGTTTTCATTAAAAACATAGGTCAACCCGCCAAACTCTTGGAACAGCGCGTCAATCCAAATTCTGACTGATTCAAAGTTGTCAGCCGCTTTGCTCTGGGCCTGCTGGAATTGGTTTGCAACTGCCTTGTCATCAGGAGTTTCGGCGGATAATTCCTTAAGCCAGCGCCCTGTTTCCTGCCCCCGGCGCTTTTGCAAATCGGTATAAACAGCCTTGGACTGCTGCGGAATAAGCTCCTTCAGCGCAGCGATAGCCTCTATCTCTTCCCGCTCATCAACTACGTGTTTGTTTTTCCGGTCAATGGCGAATTTCCCCGACGTCCACATATCCCGAAATTTTGATGATGGCATTGCTGCTACTCCGTATGGGTCGCTTTCAGCGTTGTAAAAGTATATATAATCAGACAGGAGAAAGTGTACGATTTATGACCGACAGTAAAACCCAGCGGGTTAAATTTGAGCGGAAGTACTGCCCGAAGTGCTACGCGCAGTTCGAACAAGTGGATGTGTGTCCGGATGACGGCACGACCTTGCGCGGGCAGGACAACGATCCGCTGATCGGCAAGTCTTTTGCAGAGCGATATGTAATTCAATCCGTGCTCGGCCTGGGCGGCATGAGTATTGTATACAAAGCCCAGCACAAACTCATGGATCGCACTGTTGCGATCAAGATGCTGCACAGCAACATCAAAAACGATCACACTTCGCTCGAGCGCTTTCGCATGGAAGCACAGGCGGCAAGCTCATTGAGTCATCAAAACATCATCGCTGTCTATGATTTTGGTGTTACCGATCAGGGCGAAGCCTTCTTCGTTATGGATTATCTCAGCGGAGAGACTCTGCAGGACTTAATCGAGCGCAAGGGCAAGGTGCCATACGAGCGCGCGCTGCATATATTCAAACAAATCTGCGACGGACTGGGAGCGGCGCACAAGAAGTCTATTGTTCATCGTGATTTGAAGCCGGCCAATGTTTGCCTGTTGAAAGAGGACGATGGGACCGAGCTCGTCAAGCTTGTCGACTTCGGAATTGCGAAATTGCTGCCCGCCTCAGGCAAGGCGCAGTTGTCGCTCACTCGGACAGGAGAAGTGTTCGGCAGTCCAATTTACATGAGCCCCGAGCAGTGCCAGGGTCTCGAGCTGGACAAGCGTTCGGATATTTATGCACTGGGCTGTTTGATGTATGAAGCACTTACTGGTGAGCCTCCTCTGGCTGGAGCAACATTTTTGGAAACGCTGAACATGCACGTCAGCGCCACACCTAAGTCATTCGCGCAAATGGCGCCAGAAGCGAAAATTCCAGCCGCACTGGAGCAACTCATATTTCATTGCATGGCGAAAAAACCTGAAGAACGCCCACAGAACACTGAGGAGATTCGCGATCAACTGTCTGCGCTTACTCTCGCGTTGTCCAGCACCGGAGCCAATCGAGCCACAATGAGCGGGCCGATGCCAAGCGTGCCCTGTCCAAACCAGCCAGCCAAAGTCAATAAATTTATTGCGGTAGCACTGGCGGTATCACTCATCGCAATGGCAGGATTTGCCGGCTTTTACTTTTTCTGGCCGGGTCCTCCGGACGATAGAGGTACGCCCGCCACGAAAATGTTCTGGGCTATGAAAATGTCCGACGTGTCGAATCTTATATCGCAGGGCAGCTATGCCGACGCAGAAAAGGCCTTGAATGACGCGGAAGCCCTTTCACGAACTCTTGTCGGTGGTGGACAGGCACGCCTGGAATTGGTCTGGAGACAACGAGCTGATTTGTACAGCAAGTGGGAAGGTCACGCAGAACTTCTGGAGAAAACAAATAATCAAATCATCGCACTGTTAACCGCCAGAGTTGTGAACGAGATGAAAAAGCAGTATGAGTCGCTGAAAAAACTTGAAACTTTTCCGACCGACTCTGCCGTGGCTGCAACCAACGCAAAGCTCAGAGCAGAAGCGGAGGTGCCGAGCATCCTTGTAACTGCTGGAAAATTGAACGCGAGAAAACTTCATTTGGAGCAAGCGAGATTTCTCGAGAAAGCCCTGGAAGTGGAGAGAAAACTTTTGGGAGCGGACTCGCCATCTGTGTGTAAAATCGAAGGATCACTGATTGACGGCTATATCTCATTGCGCAATTTCCCGGCAGTCAGACCGCTACTTTTGCACATTTGTTCGGTGACTGAGAAAGAGCTGGACACCAGTCCCGAGGATTACATTCGTGCTCTCGCCAGGCTGGGACAATTTGACCTCGATCAGAGTCGATTGAAAGAGGCTGAGTCAGAGCTGAAAAAAGCGCTCGACCTGGTAAAAGAGAAAAAGGTCAACAAAGAGCTGCAAGTACTATTGATGCGCAGCTGGGCGGATATTTTGAATCAAACCAACCGGCAAAAAGAGTCGCAGGAAACATTGAAAAAAGCTGACGCCCTCGAAAAGACCGCCACTGATCTTCCGTAAATTTCAACAAGAAAAAACACAGATAATTGATGTGGCGAGAAAACTTTAGTTTGAAAAACTCAGTTCAGCCCGCAAATGTTTTGCAATGTGCAAAGCCACGGCGCTGGGCATGTGCTCTGCTTATGTGAAAGCCTGACGCAATGGCACCCCCGTGAAAGAACGAGCGTCTTTGTCAACGCATACCAATTCAAAAATTCGGCTGCGCGTTGGCACGGCTAGTCACACCGAAGTCACGTCGAAAGTTTAAGGTTCTGCCAATAATCCGCTTCGGGAGAGCCACCATGAGCTTATTTGAAAATGGCAGACATGACGGGTTCGACAACCCGCTTAGAATTGACACCAGAGGCGAGCGTCTTGCCGTAGAGACATACAGAGATATACGCGATGCTCATCAGGGACTTCACCAAAATGCATGCGAAAGAATTACCAATTTCGTGGATAACCATCTTCCCTTATTAAAACTGGAAGATAAGACGCCTCATTTTGATATTTTCAAACCAGGTGAATTAGCAGAATGGCATACCGAAGGAGCCCCGGGTCGTCATCCGCGCTTCAAACACGCTTTGAGACAGGCAATTCAAGAAGCGTCGGCAGATGGGCATAGAGAATTCGGTGAAGTCGTTAAAAATTTGAATGACACGCTGCACAAGCACGGACGGCATCTTAAGGTTACTCCGGAAGACGGTCGCATGCCTACCCGAGAATATTCAATTGCCATGTACGATCTTGCCACCATGGAAAAAATTGCTGCGATACGCGCTGAGAGACGAGGGCGCATATAGAACACAAGAACTAGACATACGCTGAAAAACCCGCACGCCCCGAAAAACCCGCACACCCTGCGGGTTTTTTCTAATTTAAAACCGGGAAATTAACCATCGGTGCGTCGTGACTAAATCAATGGTCCGAAATTAGGATCAGCCAACAGATTAACCAAATGACCCAAAACTGACCGAATTGCGTCCGCAATTCGACCTGCTGCTTGCGTACAGTGAGGCAACCAAGCAAGAGAGGTTTTCGAAAATGGGCTTAAGGGCGGAAGCAATTGAAAGTGGGCACGGAAAGCTGCAGTTTGAAGAAAAACCGCTTGAATTTACACTGACAAAAGATGATTTAGTACGGATCAAACAGGTGCCGACGTCTCAACTTCGTGACCTGGGCTTTGCCGACGCCACCGATCTGCTGGACAGCTTCAGCTTGAAGCAGACAGACTCTGGCAATTTTCTCGGCAAAATCAATCCGATCAAGCCGATTTTCCCTGGTGGAAAAG
>JADZFV010000550.1 GCA_020854255.1 Candidatus Melainabacteria bacterium
AGGCGTTGAAAGCGAGCAACCCTAAATTGCTTGTCTTTTTCATGGAAACGGCACTTGACGCAGAAACCGCCAGGGCAATGCCCTTTGACGGGATAGTATCAATTACGGACGACAATGACGTGATAGTCGAGAACCTGCGGCGACTGTATCGCTACCGAATGCTGCCATGCTCTCCAAGAACAACTTACAACTCAATCCAAAGCGTGGCGGCTGGCTAAATCTAAGCGGCTGTTTCCTTTCCCGAACATCGATCTTGAGCACTTGAGTCCTGATAAGATGCACCGATAAAGTGTTGAGACGTTACGTCGAGCGCATTGATGATTTGCTGCCGGCATGCAGGCCAGGGATGGATGAAGCCCTCTGGTAAAGAATATGACCGGCAAGAAATTTGAACCTGCCGTATGGCTGCCTCTGCTGATTGCACCCAGAAAGTACCGGCTCTCTCAAAGCAACTCATAGGGTCGTTCAAGGATTGAATCACAAAGACTTGCTTAGCATCAGAGCCCTGTCCGCGCTGCTTGCGCTACTCTAGTATCGTTTAATGCAGTATTAAGGAGCCATATCCTATGCGCCATCCCGAAGTTCCCGAATCACTAGACAGCTGGTGGATTTTGCACCGAATGTTCGCATTCGACCGCCTGGGCTGGGATTTGCTTTCGAATGAAGACCGCCGGGAGATTATCAGGGAGGCCCAAACAGTGTTTGAGTCCCTCAAGAACAGCGACAGCACCGACGTTGGCTTCGCCCACATGGTCGGTCACAAGGCTGACCTTATGCTCACGCACTACAGTAAAACCTATGAAGGCCTGGCTCATGCCCAAATGGTTGTTGATAAGGTCAGGCTATCCGAATATTTGACCCCGTCTCTGTCTTACACCTCTGTGCTCGAACTCGGTCTTTATGACGCTACCGGCAAAATTCATGCCGCCCTGGCTGAGCAAAACCTGAAGCCGAACTCTCAAGAGTGGGTTCAGGCATTCGACGAAATGCTTCAAGCGCAGGCGCAAGTTCCACATAATGCAGGTCGTCTGTGGGCGCGCATTCCGCAACGCCGATTCGTATGTTTTTATCCCATGGATAAAAAGCGCGGCGAAGATGTCAACTGGTATATGCTGCCATTCGCCGATCGCGCACAACTGATGTTAGAGCACGGAAAAATCGGACGCACCTATCATGGGCTGGTGACGCAAGTAATATCCGGCTCGATTGGCTTTGACGATTTTGAATGGGGCGTCGACCTCTATGCCGACGATCCGATCATCTTCAAAAAACTCGTTTACGAAATGCGTTTTGACGAAGCAAGCGCGAAGTACGGACACTTCGGTGCTTTCTACTCGGGCGTTCAGTTTTCGCTGGACCAGCTGGAGACATATCTGGACGGAAGTAAAGTGCCCGCGCTAAATGTATTGGAGCCCGCCAGATCTTAGTTGGCCGTGTTTGAAATTCCAGGCCGCAAAGATAGAGACTCCGTATTGATGGTATACCCTGGTGTGAGAGGCTGCTTTGCATTCGACGCCACCATCTATGGTGCTACATGAAGATGTCTTTTTATTAAAGCTTGTTAGGGACCTCTATAAATGATTTGATTGCCTTTTCGAATGACCAGGTCGCCTTCGAGTGGAACAGTTTCCACAATTCCGGCCGAATATCCGCTGCCTTGCAGAGCTTTGTTCAATGCCCCGACCATACCCTGGAAGGGAAGTTCCGGATAGGCATCTGCCGCTTTTTCAAACATTTTGTCGACGTTGCGTCTCATATACTCTTTTGTGGCATCAGTGGCTTGCTGTCTCGTCAAATTGCCCGCAAGCGCATTCTTCAATCCAGCAGCCAGTGCTTCTACCTGTCGTATAGCCTCCGGGTCAGGCTTTGGCATTTCAAAGGTTTGGGCCTCATTTGCCGCTAAGTAAATCTTTGGTTCCGCCGCCAATTCGCCGTTCACTACAGCTACTTTGCCAAATCCGGCAGGTAGTCGCTCGGTTCTCTCTGTGAAGTTCGGCAGCGCCGCATCGGCAACGACATCATTATTGTCGTCAATTTCGGAAAAGGAAGACTGTCCTCGAGCCATTTTAATCACCTGCAGATTGATACCATGTCTGGCGGAAATCAGCGGAATGTCCGCCAATGCCCATACCTTTGTACCCGTTGGCCAATAAAGGAAACCTCAGGCAGAGTAGTCTATACAAGGCACGGAGGTGGTCTTGAATCTGCTCAGAGACTTTTCTGCCGAGGTGCGCGCATCACTGTACGCTTTCCAAGGGCAGTGATATTTGCGAGGCCTGCGGTTTGCCGCAGATGATGTCGAATTGATCGCACACTTGAACGAAAGAAGGTAACTTGAAATGGTTTTTGTCTCCGCCTGCAATCGACAAACGAATGCGATGTCCTTTCTTGAATCGATACGACATAGGAAACAATTCCAGATCAACCTGCCTTACTTCGTGTGGCGAAAACTCCAGGTAGTCTGCTTTCAGGAAGCTGCGCATGGGTGAAACTGTTTTGTACTTCGGCGTGTACGAAGGATTGAATGTGTTGCCACACAAAATCTCCCCCTCGGTCACGTAATTCACAGAACCGTCCTTTCCAACGTCTTCGAGATAAACACACAAGCTGCAATCTTTGCCATTTGGTCTTACAAATATCTTCGCTACCGGATTGCCGGTTATTGTCCAACTCTTTTCCAGGGGCGCGGTATCAAAACAAATATTGTGCCTGTCTTCGCGCTTTCGCTTTGAATACGGGTCGAACAAGACATTTCCCAAAAGACAGTCCCAGCGGGAATTCTTACCTGTCGTGCTTTTGCCGTTGACGTGATAAGAGGCACTGTGTTCGAGCATCGGTGGATTATCGCTCATGGACTTGTCTGCTGCCAAATACAAAGTCTTGGCGGTGTTTTTCGGAGGCCAGGTTTTACTGCCGTGCCAGCGCTCTTCGCCTAATGTGTAATAGTGAACAGGCGCATCATTGGCCAGGGTATTTTTGTTCAACATATAGTGATCGAAGAATTTCAACATTTCTCGATCGATGCGAAACTTGGACAAACCACCCTGTGTAAAGGGGCTGATGTTGAAAAAGTCGTGCTCCCACGGTCCTAAGATCAGCTTTGTTCCAGGCGTCGTGTAGTTCAAAAATCGGTTGACGGCAGCGCGAGAATTCGAGCCTTCCGCCCAACCTGAGCACATATACATCGGCACCTTTGCGGCATCAAACTCTCTCCAATAATCGCTCGGGCTGATTGGATCGACTCCCAACTTTTCCAATGCCGCTCCATATCTATTGCGAAGAATCTGGAGAGAAACGTCGCGGGTTTTTGAAGGAAGCAAGTCCTTTTCATTGAACGGAGAGTCATCGCGAAAATTCAATTTCTCTATCGGCATCTCGGAATTATTCTTGTGTTCTGCGATGGCTTGCCGGAGCAAGCGCTTGTTTTTGTCTTCATCTACAGGCTTCATGTGACTTAGCAACGGCCGCAGAAATTTCAAATTTCTCGGCAGTTGGTCGGCGTCAAAATCCTGATTCAGCTTCGTCCAATTGTCGATAAATGGTTGCAGTGTCAAACCACCTGGACGGAGCACATCCGCGTAAATGTCGAACGGGCTTGACAAAATCCCAGCGGCTTTGACGGCGGGATGCTTATTTAGCAGTGAGAATTCTGCCATATTGCCGGAATAAGAATGACCGATCAGTCCGATATCGCCGTTGGACCATGGCTGTTTCACAATCCAATCCATAATCTCTTTGCTGTCTCTTATATCCAGTGGTGGCAATTCCCATGGACGATCGCCGAAAGACGCGCCGGCACCACGTGCATCGCTCACCACCCAGACATAGCCGTGTGAGAGAAACTCCGATCTATACAGGCTAAGAGATGTCCAATAGAGAAACTTCAAATAAGACTTCGGCTGAATCACGCGCCAATAGCGACTTTGCTCAAACATAGTCGGAAAGGTCGCGCCATGTTCTTTGGACTCAGGCAAGTAGACGTCGACGGCAATTTTGGCTCCGTCGCTCATCGTCAAGTACTGCGAAATTTGTTTGTATTTATGTGAGGTTTTTGGCGTTTCGTAGACGCTTGGCGTCCCCTTCGCTTGATCGGACAGGACTCTCAACCAGGAGCGGTGTGCGTCCGCTCCCATAGGTTGTGGCAATAGAGTGCATGTGATTAAAAGGAGAAACTTGACCCAGAGGTTTGGGTGTTTTGATTTAGTGTGATTCCGCATCGAGCTGGGCGTCCGGTACTCCAATACTTCATTGTAAGGCTCAATGCCAATAATTGATGACATTGCAAAGAGTATTTGCCTGCTCTCAGAAGCTGCTGAGCTGTTGACTTCGATGCTTAGCATTTGGCGATCCCGCCTGCGAGTCATCGATTGCCCGGAGGCACTTTCAGGCTGAAAGCAGAGCTGCTTTCTGTGCCAGTCATTCCGCCTGAAGCGCCGATAGCGGCACAGGGGTGCGCGGGCCGGGCTTCCTGTGGCGAGCTAGCCGTCGTGCGCGTTTCTTGCCTGTCCAAGCAGGCAGTTGTAAGGAATAACGGCAACAATGGCATTGCAATAATCTGCACATTTTGCTGCCAGAGCCGGAGTACTTGATGCTCTTTCGCTGACGACAACCAGGACATCAATTCGGTCCTGACAATCTTCCCATGTGACAATCGCCGAGAAGTTACCAACGAAAGAGTCGCTGCCCGAGATTACCGTCTTTGACAATGGCTGGGTGGTTATTTTGTTCCGGCTCATTAGAGATGATTTCCAGCCGGCAGCCACAAGAGCTTGAATCAGAACTTGTTCGATTGACGGTACATCACGCTTAATGGAGAACCTTGTTTCTGCTGTTGACACTGATTACCCCTTATCTCCACTGTGGCTCACAAAAGAGCAGTTTCGCTCCGGTGACCACCTTTCGTCTCATAATACCCGATCGTCATCCGCCCGTCGCCCTTGTTCTGTCTCAATTTTTGGAATATACGGGGTAAAGCGTCGATGAATTTGAGGATTTGAGGAAATGTTATCCGTCATCATCGATGGGAAAATCATTCTTGTCTTTTGAAATCGCTTCGAAAGTATTTTCGAACCAGTCAATTTTTTAGCAAGACTCACCAGATACGGTGCGAGTCTGACAGTGCAACGGTTGTTGCTGAGTTAACAGCATGCTTTAGATCATGCTCCTGGGGCTGGCCCTGATACGATCCTGCTGAAGCTGATTTCGTAGCCCCTGGCTGCGTCGGATATCATCAAAGAGCCATTTCTGTTATCTAGGTTCTGTTCATTTGTCCGGAGCCTACGGTCCGGCTTCAAACTTTCTTGTTGAAAGAGCCTTTACTTTAACGAGTCTTCTATTATGTTTGCAACAGACGCTTCATGGCTGGTTCTGCTTCATCAACAAAGTGCCGGCGAACGCCACTATCTTGCATTCCTCTATCGATCCTGCCGCCGGCTTTTGAGCCCAGATACATGCCACCAACATGGGTGGCTATGAAGGTTGCGGCTGTTCCAATCACAGCTGTTCTCGGATTTCCGAACATTAGAGACGTCAACGCAACTACAGGCCCAGCCGCACTAAAAACTTTGTTCCCTGTGTACAGACCACCAATTACTCCCACCGTCGGCAACAACATCCCGGCTTGATTTTCATGCTGGTAATGAATGTCCTTTTGTCCTTGCCAGCTAAACTTACCTGCTGCAACGTTCTTCTCGCTCTGTTTCAACATCTGCAAATACAAGGTGAGGTCATCTCTGCTTATTCTGTCGCCTCCTTTTGCCGAAAGGCTGCAAATGTCATCGAAGTGATCTCTTAAGAATGTTGCAACCTGGCTGCGTTCAGTGTCTTTCGACATGACTGCGCTCTTGATGATTTTGTTCAGGTCATCCTTTCTCAGTCCTGACCAGATCGATTCGTTATCCAAGAATTTCTCAATATTGGCGCCGACAGGTCTAAACGGCTGATTTGTGCCTTCCGCTGCCACCTCAGGCTGTACCCCAGCAGCTGAAGTGAGGTTGTAAAGCATTTCTGGCGCAATTTGCTTTCCGAATTGCTCGCCCGCTTGCCCGCCAACTTGCAATTCTGCTTGAGTGAGACGGAGAGCTGCCGACTCGGGTGAATTTTCATAACTCATTAGAATCAACCTTCCTGTGCGGAATAGGAAATACGCTGCCCAATATTGTTGGCGAATTTTGGGAATTGACCTCCTCAATGATAAAGAAGCTACGTGAGCACAACGTGACGATTTCGCTTTTTGGGTGAAAAAAGAAGCCCACTTCCGTTTTGGGGACGATAGTTGGGGGATTTTCGGTGTGACCGGGCGTGTGACCTGAGCACTGATCGTCATGAAAAGCATTTTGAGCCGAGCGTTTATCTTATGAGAACTTTAGAACTTGTTACGGCTGTTTTTAAAAGGGCTGTAGAGGTTGATGTTATTTCCTTGCCCTCGCACAGCGTTGCCGATGTTTCCCGGTGGTCTAGCGCCCCAGGCGTCACCAGTCGGTCTCTGCAACAGACCTTTGTTGCGACTGACACCCCATGTAGCGCTTTTCTGTTTCTGATGTCTCAGCAAAGCCCAGCGGAAGCGCCCTACCGTGCCGTCCGGAGCGGTATCCATTAGCAGGAGCCAGGTATCGTTGTTGTCTACATCTATCGCGGCAACCTTTTCATTATCGGTGGCGAGCAATATTCTTCGCAGTCCGTTGACCATCGGAAGGTTGACGGTAACTTCTTTAAGCTGCCCATTTACTTTCACGTTTATGACCGGCGGCTTGGCCCCGAATTCGATTGCTGCAGGTTCACCTTTTACCAAAAGGGGCTGCCACTTCCCCATTGCGCTGTATACGTTAGAGCCTATCTCCGCCGTCTCAAGGCACGTCATTTCAGCAAAGCAGTCATGGATGGTGGTCTTAGTTGCCTCCCTGTCGGCACGCAACAAAACCGGATCTGAATCATCGACCGCAAGGCGGGAATAGAGCGTGATGTTCTGATCTACGGAGACGCGGGCGCGCTGCATGTTGGTTCGCCCTTGCAGCATTGAATTGTCCATCCTTGCCCTACCGCTAATCAGGTCGCCGACCTGCTTCTCGGCAGCCAACTTGTATGGGTTTAGCGGGTCATGCTGACCGAACAACGCGATCGCCGCTTTGAGAAGCGACACCGCCTGGTCGATTTTCCCTGTCATCATCAAACATTTTGCTTCGAAGAAATTGCACTCGGCGCGATACTTCTCGTAGCCGTCTCCGAGTTTTGCAGCGCCGGCTCTAAACTGAATTTGAGCGTCGGCGTAGTTGCGTCTGTCAAGCGCAGCCATGCCTTGTTTGTAGGCGTCAAATTCGCTTAATTTGAAGTCGATGACTTCGGTTTTTCCTTGCAGTACGTAGCGCTTCCCTGAGCTTGTAGAAATTGGTGCAGCGGAAGTAAATGTATCAGAAGGAGGTGCAGCGGAAGTTGACGTAGCGGAAGTGGTCGCAGTAGGAGCAGGCGTGGTGGGCGCCGGTTCCTGGGGAGCAGATTCGGCTGATGCAGGCGCGGAGTTTGCGACTGACGGACTGGACTCTGGTAATTTAGACGAACGGCGCCTATTAGCTTTAGACGAACTGCGCCTGGGAGCGGCATCTGGTGTGACTTCGGAACCGGCTGGCGGGTTGGTTTCCGGCTTGCCTTCCGGGTTGGTTTCCGGAATCACGGAAGGTTTACTCTCAGGAATGACGAAACGAGGACGATTGGGGAGAAGGAAAGGAATTATGGAATTTCCCTCGTCTGCACGTGCGGGTAGAGGAGAAAAGGCTCCCATTCCGGCATTAATTAGAAGCAACAGCAGCGAAACCCTCCAGGCGCCTGGGATAGCGCACACGCTACTGTGCCAGCTCAGAGCTGACAGGAGGTGCAGGAACGGAGTTTGTCTTGTGAAATAATGCATTTCTCTATTTATATGCCCAATCTCGTGGTTTTCGTTCGGCAGACGCCAGGGCTCCACAGGTGCTGAGTAGGTTAGCCGCGTATATTTACATAAATTTGGAAGCCAGGAGTAGTTCCATTTGAACACCCAAGTGGGTAAATACATGTCACCGATAGTTGAGGAAGGAGATGGCGATGATTCGAGCGCTGTTTAACGGATTTGTTGGAGCAATGGCATTAACGACAGTGCATCAGGCTCTTCGACGCTCATTGCCGGACGCACCGCAATTGGACCGTATCGGCATGCGAGGTGTGGAGCGCATTTGCTCAACAATTGGAACGAATCCTCCAAGTGGAGAACGGCTGTTCCTTTTTGCTCTGATCGCAGATCTTTTGGCCAACTCAATCTTGTACAGCCAGGTTGGCTCTCGCTCTGGTTTTTTCAGCATTGGCAAGGGCGTGTCATTGGGTCTCAGCGCCGGTCTGGGTGCTGCTACTTTGCCTGCCGTCCTTGGACTGTCAAAAGGTGCCACACGTAGAACCCGAAGAACAGCGGCGTTGACGGTGGGAATGTTTGTGTTTGGTGGACTGGCAGCTGGTTTAGCTGCTCAGTGTGGGAGCTGTCGCTCCGGAAAATAGCAAACATGCTTGAGTTGTAGCTCAATCTACCAATTAAGTTCATCCCGCGAGTTGTGCGGAGTGGCTACTCCGAAGATCTTTTTTGCAGCTTCTTCCGCGCTTCGGCTCTCGCCTGAAGCAACTCCATCTGTTTGATTCGAATTGCATTGTATTCGCGAAGTGACTCAGTGAATTTATCCATTTCTTCTTTCGGAACTGTGTACTCAGCTTCGCCACTTTCAGAAACTTTCCACTTGCCAAAATTGTTCTTGAAAAACATCAACTGCTCGCGAGTCTGCAATTGCATTGCATGAAGGTTTTTCAAAACTTGCGCATCCTGATCGTTCCCACCATTTTCTCTGGTGAGCCTGGTTTGCTCGTTCGTTGCCCAAATCAATTCGTCCAAAACCGAAATTCTATTATCGATATCTTCAATCGACTTAAGGGTGCCAACTTTGGCACCGCCCAGTTCGTTGAATTTTCTTTGAAGGTCTCCCAGCATTTGAGTGTTCGCGACAAGCCTTTTCATGCTTACTGAATCTTCAGGCGATGCTTGTCTCACTTGAGCAACGGCTTCATTTACTGCGCAGCCCGCAAACAACGCAGTCTGAATAATTAGGATAGCGAGCTGTTTGTCTAAGATAGGGTGCTGTTTGTTTGACATTTTTACTGCAGCGGTGTTTGTTTAATAAGGCGGAGATTTTCTCTACATATATTCCCAATTTAGTGTCGCTGCCCATATCCAACACCGGTACAAATTCTAAGCCGAACAAAGTAAAATCGATATGGTTCCACGGACAATGTTCAATGAAGAATTTTGAAACTCCTCATTTACAGCGCATGCGCAACGCAGGGTTGGCTGTGTATAGCGAGAAGGTTGCAGACGTAGATGGCGAGGGCAACGCGGGCACTCGCGTAACCGCCAGTGATGACCATCACAAACTCTGGCTTTACAGCTCAAACAGCAAGTGGATGGTGCAGTCATGTCTTCCTGATTCAGACTCAGCACCATGCTCATTTTTGCTGCAATTCGATACCGCAGATGAAGCGATCGCAAACGCTATTGAGTATTTTCGAAAAGATGATCGATGGAAGGCAGTGGATGCGTACCTCGTGGGTAAGAAAGGCTGAATATATGGTTCAGCTTTTGGGGTGCAGGTCAATTCGGAGCTTGTTGTGCTAGAAAAATCTGCAGCATAACCGTCTGCCATTGTTACACCTGGCAACTTTTGCAGGCTGTTTAGCCTCAAGCCTGATTGAATGCTCTATTCTTACTCAGG
>JADZFV010000551.1 GCA_020854255.1 Candidatus Melainabacteria bacterium
AACTCAAAAACATATCCATTGAAACAGCACTGCTGGCTCTGCAAGGCCCGATGGCTGTAAAGCTGCTCTCCGACCTGGTCGGCAAGGACTTAAGCGGGTTGCCAGCCTTTTCTTACTCTATAGAAAAGGTCGATGGAATAGAGATCAGCTTCGGCAGAACCGGATACACAGGCGAAGATGGATTTGAAATTTTCTGTGCTGCTGGAGATGCCGAGAAGCTCTGGAATCGTATCCTTGCAGGTGGGGAAAAGTACGCAATCGAACCCTGCGGTCTGGGCGCGCGGGACACTTTGCGCCTGGAGGCCGGACTGCCTTTGTACGGACATGAACTTGATGACGAAACCGGACCTCTGGAAGCCGGACTGGGATGGAGTGTAAAACTCGAGAAAGGTGACTTCGTAGGCAGAGACAAATTGAAAGCTCAAAAAGAGAGCGGATTGCCGAAGCAATGTGTTTGTCTGCGAAGTGAAGGAAAAGCGCTGCCCAGGCAAGGTTATGAAGTCTGGTCGGGTGGCAGGCAAGTGGGCGTGGTTACAAGCGGCTCGACCGGCATACATGTCGGCTATCCGATTGCCTTTGCCTACGTGCCGCCTGAGCTGTCCAAAGAAGGCACTCAGCTGGAGATCAAAATTCGAGATAATATGGTGGTAGCGCATGTGGTGCGCCGTCCCTGGTATAAGCGCGCCAAGTAAGCTGATTTGCCGACGGGCTAGCGAAGTGCGCCCGCCAAGGTGAGGCGTAGCCGCGCGGAGGGTGCAGCGCAGCAAAACCTGGAGCCCTTACAAATTGGTCGGCTCTGAAGGGGTGTCCGGTCCAAAGTAGAGCGGATTGATTTTTAGCGCACTGATGAGCTGAGTTGCGAATTGATTGTTTTTAATTGGATCGGATTTTTGATCGGATTTGACTCGCTGAGCGTCCTTGGCAAAAGGGTCGTGTTTGCCGCTTGCGCAATTACAGCTATGCACAAGACCGGCAGAACTCTGCCATGCATCTCCGAGCCCGAAGGCTACAAGATTGCTCACTGATACCTGATTTCTAGTGCATTTTTGCAACGAAGGAAGTAACGAAAAGACCATAGGACAGACAAAGTGTCGCTATGGACAGAATGTCGAGAAATTTTGTCGAAATTGCCAGACGCATTTTGAGAACTCACTTTCTATTTTGGGCGGCCAACTCGGCCATGTTTCATCAACTGGAAGGGCGGACCATTTAGGAGAAGTCTGGAAAAATTTTCCAAAATTAGGATGAGTATCTTGGCAGGCAACGATTACAGCCTCTTTCGGATGGTGTTAAGATCTTCTTCCGCATTCCGACGAGGCCGCTTCAGGCGGGTGCCAAGAGCCTCTCCGGATTTGCAGCAATCCGCGCTAGAATCCGATGGAGAGTCCGCATGCTCACTTACCCAGCCGAACTGAAATACGTCAAATCTCACGAATACGTGCGCGTTGAAGGTGACACGGCGACTATCGGCATTACATCTTTTGCGGCAGACCAGTTGGGCGACGTCACATTTGTCGAGCTGCCCAAGGTCGGTCAGTCATTCAAAAACGAAGAGAAATTCGGCGTAATCGAGTCAGTGAAGTCGGTCTCGGACCTTTTCATGCCCTTGAGCGGTGAAGTCACGGCCGTCAATGACAAGCTTTCATCCGAACCTGAGCTTGTCAACAGTGACTGCTACGGCGAGGGCTGGATGATCAAGGTGAAGCTCTCCAATAAGGACGAGCTGAATGAGGCGCTTTCCGCCGACGCCTATAAAGAGTTCGTGGTCGAGTAATTTAACAAAATTCAGATCTGGAGCCGGTTTTGTGGACTGGACTGGGTTTTATCGATTTGTTCTAAAGAGCTTCTGAACCGTTTGTTATCAATGGTTCAGGTATGTTGCAAGTATTTCAAATAGATTATTAAGGCTTCGTGAGAAATGCCCTGACGGTACTACAGTGGTTGCAGGGCGACCCAGTAGTTGGCATTCGGGAGGAGAAATCATGCATACCTCTCTGGTAAGACGGACAATCGATCCAATCATCGCTGCCATGGTAGCCACTTTTATGTGCGCTGTTGCCGCAAATTCGCAAATTGTGGTTTCGCAAGAAAGCACAGAAAACCCCAGTCTGATGTCAAAAATACGTGCCAATGAGCGTTTTGCGCCCGACATCGTCCTTTACGAAACGGCACCGGCAAAGCGTCCTGCTGTTGATTCAACAATTATCAACAAGCTAGTTAAGGCACGCATCACGACGGCTACGCCCAAGAGCTTTGCGCAGGTGCCTGGACACGGCGTTCAGTAGTCCTTTCAGACCGACAGAAACTGAATAATCCCAGTATTTACTCTGCCGAAAGTCCTGGTTGCTACGGACTGGCGTCTTTTGGATCGTCATCCGGCATGATCGGCTTTTCTTCCTTGATTTCAGGATCCGAAGGATCGGCGTCGTGCGTTGCTCCGCCTTCCAGTTGCAATTTGGGCGGAGGTGAATTGTCGCGTAGAAGGTCCTGAGCCAATTCAAAATAACCTGAGCCTGGTCTGATTTGTTGCAATTCGTCCAGTGCGCTTTGATCTTCTCGGTTGATTTCTAATTTGGAAATCGCATCGAGGTATAGGGCTCGATTCAATAATTCGAGAGTGTCCTCGGAGCCGGCAATATTGAAAAAGCCCGGCAGGGGAGTGCCTTTTAGAAGAACAATGGCAGCATGATAGTTTTGCTGGTTGATGCTTTGCTTGGCCGAGTGAGTAATGTAGATTTTGAACATACCGATGGAAAAGCCGGCCATTGCTACGAGCAACCCGGCTGCAAGGATGACGTCCAAAAAGAGCGGGTGCTTAAAACCGTGATGGCTTGAGCTTTCTTCGACCGGCTCTTCAAGCACCGCATCAAGAATGCGCGAGACATGCTGTTGTTGCATCTTTTCAGGTTTGGCTGTCGGGGCGTTCGGTTCCGAAGACGACGCCACTTCCGGTTTGGCTGCTTCTGGGGCGGCAGCTTCTGCTGCGGATTCTTTCGTGTCCTGGTCTTTAGAATCAGGTTCTTCGGAAGTTTTAGCTTCAGGAGCTTCCTCAGCCGCGATAGGTTCAACCGATTCTTTTTGCTGTTCTTTTTTCGAGTCGGACTCTTTGCCCTCGGGTTTTTTGCCCCTGGTGCCTTTATCGTCAGAACCGCCGCCTTCTTTGGCTTCAGTCACCTCTAAACCCTCACCACGCGTAATTCACGGGTTTCCCAACTTTCTTCTAACTACCTTAGCACGGCTCGATGATCGAATGTTTATCATCACCAGGGGGTAGCACCGGTGGGGCTTTTGGGGCTTTTCTCCGTCCGATAATGCGTTGAATTCGCTACGGCCGGACAGCCCTATTTCAGCTCTTTGGTCAATTTGAGAATACGGTCCCGCCTGGACTGATCGCTTGTGCCTTGCAACCGTTTGTTCAATTCGGTCAATACTTTGTCCTTGTGTCCCTGCTGTGAAAGTGTGGTGAGAGCCCGATTGGCTTCCTTCCAGACAGATGTTTCTCTGGCGTTTGTCAACGCCGCCACTTCTTCAATCAATGATGGGTCTCCGAGCACGGCAGCCGATTCGATTGCCGCCTGGCGCACCTGAGTTGATGGATCTTTGAAAGCGTCCATTAGGTTTTGGCGCATTGCCTTCTGTTTATCAGCCGCCAGGCTCAAGGACTTGCCGACCGATACCAGCGAAGTGAGTGCCATTTGCCTCTTGTCGGGAGCAAAATCATGCACCGCCGAAAGCAAGAAGTCGAATGATCGATCTGATTTCAAGCTTCCCAGCGCATTAAGAATGTGCCAGTAAGTCAGGCTTGCTTGCTGGTTTTCCTCGGCGACCGGCTGTGCACTGGGTGCTTTTGTGGCGCGCTCCTGCGGGTTGACCAGTCGTTTGGCAATTTGAATCAATTTCTCAGATGCTGATGCTACACCAATCTTTCCCAGCGCATCCACTGCATAGTCGGCATATAGAGAGTTTTCTTGAGCGGCTAATTCTTCTAATATTGCAATCTGTGCTTCGTCTTTGAATTCACCGATCATCTCTATAAGGCAGACTCCTTCCAGGTCTTTGATAAAACCTCTGCGCTCTTTGCGCCATTCATATCGGCTGAATTTAGCGCTCAGTTCGCGCTTCGTTTCGTCCGTAAGGAGAGATTTTTTTGTTTCTTCAAGTACCTTTTCGTCCGGCACTACAGTATCGCCGGCGCGGATGCTCAGCCGGTTGGCGGCAATCCAGCCAATCAAACTCAGAGCTGCCCGCAATCTCAGTGCCGAGCCGCCTTCCTTTGCCAATTTAACGACGTCTTCGAAGCAGTCGACGAGGTCAAAGGGCAAAATCTGGTCGAG
>JADZFV010000552.1 GCA_020854255.1 Candidatus Melainabacteria bacterium
AACACTCTATTGCGTTTGCCACGACATTACAGAGAGAAAACTGGCAGAGACATTAACAAGGCTGGCAGAGCAACGGGTGCGCTCCATCGTAGAAAGTATGCCCACAGGCTTGATTATTTTTGATAAAAACCAGATCCAGATGATCAATCCTGCCCTCGATCGAATGTTTGAACTGTCCGCGCAAGAAAAATCAGCCATCGGCCAACCTTTGTCGGCTCTCTTTCCGGAGGCTAAAACTTTCATTAATGAAGAATTGCTTGCAGGCACACAGGACAAGACCTTTCAAACTCAGGCGCAAAAGTCCGACGGTTCCTCTTTTCCTGTGCAAATTCAATTTCGCGAGTACGAAACTATCGAAGGAAAACGGATGATGGCGCTTGTTGTCGATCTGACTGAACAAGAGAAGATCGAACGCCTCAAACAAGAATTCTTGATGATAATCAGCCATGAGCTGAGGACACCTCTCACCTCAATGACGATGCTTTTGAGCATGCTGAGAGACGGCAATTATGGAGAGCTTTCTGATAAGGGGAAAAGCAAAGTCGATATCGCAGAGAGCAATATCACCAGACTAATTAAGTTAATCAATGAGCTTCTCGATGTAGAAACCCTGGAGTCCGGCAACATCGCCCTGGAAATAAGGCAAACCGAACTGGAAACAATTGTCGAGCGCGCAACAGAAGCCGTGAGAGGCGCTGCAAAGGCAAGGCAAATCAAGCTAGAGATACAGAGCGAGGACGTGGACTTCAATGCCGACGAAGACCGCCTCATTCAAGTGGCAATCAACTTTCTGTCCAATGCCATCAAGTTTTCACCTGTAGGCGCAACAGTAACAGTCTCTGCGGTTCGACAGGACAACCGCATCCTCATGAAAGTCATCGATGAGGGGCGCGGCATCCCGCCCAGCGAGCAGTCGGTGATCTTCGACAAATTCCGCCAGGTAGAACAAGCAGATCGCAAAGAGAAAGGCGGAATCGGCTTGGGACTGGCAATTTGCAAGACAATCATTGAGAAACACAGCGGGCAAATTGGTGTCGAAAGCGCAGTCGGAAATGGCAGCACATTCTGGTTTTCAGTGCCGAACAACCTGGAAGCTTCTTCCAAACAACAAAAATCTTGAATTGCGTTCAAGGCAATTTGTGAGATCTTATTCTGGTCCTTCAATCTATCAAAAAACCTTATCCGGACTTTACAAGTCTTCGAACCCCTTTGCGAGTTGCTAACTGTTATACTCACCCGGCTATCGACCAAGAGTATTTCGACTGGACATTTACGGTAATTACTCGTCTCAGTCTCGCCTCTACATGCTTCGCGGTAAGCTATCATGGTGGACTGTTGAGGATAGAATGGGACATTTTAGTTAATGGCAAAGATATTGATTGCCGACGACGATCCGGATTTAGTAGGCATGATCGATGATTGCCTCTCGGCTGAGCTTCACACGATCGATACCGTCCTTTCAGGAAAGGAAGCACAGGACCGGCTCAAGTTGTACAAGTACGATCTTGTAATTCTTGACTGGCAGTTTCCGGATGCCAATGGACCGGACATTCTGCAAACATATCGCAACCATGGTGGCGATACGCCAATCTTAATGCTCACAGGCAAGAGTACAACTGCAGATAAAGAGCATGGTCTGGATTCAGGAGCGGACGATTATCTGACCAAACCCTTCGATTCAAGAGAACTGAAGGCCCGCGTCCGGGCACTACTGAGACGCTCTGTCGGAGCAGCGTCCAACCTCATCAAAATACGAAATCTTGTGCTCGATCCAACGGCTCACACTGTGACAAGAAATGGAGAAATCGTCGATCTTTTGCCGCGTGAATTTGCCCTGCTCGAATTCATGATGCGCCATCCCAATCAAACTTTCAGCAACGAAGCCCTGCTGGACCGCGTGTGGGCGACTGAATCAGACTCCTCGCACGACGCTGTGAGAACCTGCGTTCAACGATTGCGCAAGAAAATCGACGTGGAAGGCGAGCGCTCCATCATCTCCACAAAGCACCGAGTCGGCTACATATTAGAACCTTAGTCCTCACCTCAAATGTTATAGCGCAGTTAGAAGTCGTCGATACACTCATCTTCAAATGAGGCATCATGCCCGCTGGCGAAAATTCCATTTGGCCAGGCGCCGGCATCTGAGCACCTCGATGTAGGTAAACATGCACGAATATACGCGGCCAAACACTCTTATCAGCATCTCGCTTGATTTCGAAAGCACAACCGACTTATTCAAACAAATCGTGTGCTTCATTCGGCGCAGAATTGAAAGTGGAGAGCTTTCGGCGGGCGACAAACTACCTTCGACACGGCAATTGGCCAGGACGCTAAGAATCTCGCGTTCCACAACCTCCGCCGCATACGCTGAGTTGCACCGGCTGGGACTTATAGACAACGCCACTCATGCCGGCACCTTTGTGGCGCGGCGAGTTTTGTCGCACCGGCAAAAACCCTTTCAAGAAAATCAAAGAGAAAGCAAAACAGCCCCGCATGAGCAGCTATTGAACTTCGCTCCGGATGACAATCTCGCCTGCGCGGCAATGGAAATTCAAGCGCCGGAGTTTGCAGAATCACCTTTCATCCCCCAGCATTTGCTCCCGCAAAAAAAGTGGAACCAATTGCTGCGAAAGCGACAGCTGCATGAAGCTCCGTTTTACAACCAACCATTACAAGATTCGAATTTTCACTGGTGCGGGCGCGAACAATACTCAGAGGTTCGACTGCGCAGAGCGCTTGCCGCATATCTGGAAAGAACACGCGGAATAGAAACTGCTCCCGATCAAATCGTCGTATTCGGCAATGAGCGCCAGGCCCTACACGCCATGACGACCGTCCTTTTCAATGAAGGCGACATGGCGGTGCTGGAAGATCCCTGCAGCCCCTCGGCAAAAGCCTTGTTTCTCGCACGCAAGGCGAATTTGTCCCATATCGCCGTGGACATCAGCGGACTTTTGGTTCATCAGTTACAGGGTCTTGAGAATGTAAAACTGATTTACACGGCGCCATCCAACCAAACGCCGCTTGGACTGACAATGCAAAAGGAAAGACGGGAAGCACTTCTGGATTATGCGGGGAGCAGCAATGCGGTGATTTTGGAAAACGACTGCAATCATGAGCTTGTGTACGGAAGCAGCGTCATACCGGCATTGAAGTCGGCGGATAAGGAAAATCGAATTGTCTATTTCAGCTCCTTCAGCAGATCCCTTTCACCACTTACGGACCTTGCTTTTGTTGTAGCACCGGCTTCGATAGCGCACAAGCTGGTCGAAGCTAGATCTCTTTTTGGCGCGAGCGCATCACCGATGGAAATCGATGTTGTCGCAGCGATGCTTGAACTGGGTTATCTGGAGAGATACTTCCATGGTCTTAGAGCTTGCTTCTCAGCTAGACGACGCAGACTGATCCAGTGCCTGGCAGCTACTTTCGGCCAGTCCGTCTACCTGTACCCAGGCGCAATGGGAAACACAATTTGCGCTCGATTCAATGACGCATATCCCCAGGATCGCCTGGTACAAAGCGCGCTAAGTACTGGACTGCCGGCCTTTGACGCCAGTCCGTTTTTCACGAAGGATGCCGGACACCGCCTGCTGTTTTCGCTGCCGCATCTGGATGAAGAAACACTGGCAGAACGTGTCTTTGCATTTAAGAGCGAACTCGACAAATCAGTTTGTCTGCCGCCAGTCTCGTGTACTGTTCCT